>QHTS01000064.1 GCA_003220905.1 Gemmatimonadota bacterium
CTGGTCGCTGAAGCGCTCGCCCGGAACCCGACGGTGGCGCAGCGGCAGGCGGCCGTCCGAGCCGCGACACTCCGCATCCGACCCGCCGGTTCGCTGCCCGACCCGATGCTGTCGGTGGGAGTCATGGACCTGCTGCTGCCAAACTTCGAGTTCAACCGGAGCGACTTCACCGAGGTGGACGTGGAGCTGAGCCAGGAGATTCCGTGGCCGGGTAGCCTCGGCGCGCGTTCGGGGGTCGTGCGGGCGGCCGCCGCAGGCGCCCGCGCCGAAGAGGGCACCGTCCGCAGGGAGCTGACGACCGCAATGGCGGTCGCCTACTACCGCCTCGGCTACACGGTGACGGCGCTGGAGACGCTGCGGCACCAGCGGGAGCTTCTCGACGCCGCCGTCCAGCTCAGCACGACGCGCTACGCGACAGGCGCCGCGCCGCAAAGCGATCCCCTCCAGGCAAAGCTGGCCCGCGATCGTTTACAGTCGGAGGCGTTCGTGTTGGAGAGCGAGCGCGTCGCGGCGCTCGCCGCGGTGAACGCGTTGCGAAATCGGATCGGACTCCCTCGTCGCCCTGGCACTCGCGGCGCACCCTCGCCTCGCGGCCCGCCGGGCGGCCATCGAGCAGGCGACGCGGACGATCGAGGTTGAGCGCCTGGGAGCGCGGCCCGACGTCACGCTCACCGCCCGCTACGGGTACCGCCCGCCGTACGCGGGAACGTTCAAGTTTCCCGACTTCTTTTCCGCCTTCTTGAGGCTGCGCGTCCCGATCTGGGCCTGGCGCAAACAGAACCGGCTGGCCGACGCCGCGCGCGCCGATTCAACCGGGGCCGCGGCCGGGCTGCGCGACGCGGAGCTCCAGCTCAGCCGCGAGGTCACTGAAGCCACTGCCCGAGTCGAGGCGCTACAACAGCGGCTTGCGCTCCTCGTGGACGGCGTCCTGCCCAATGCGCGGGGAACCGTCGAATCGGTGCTGCGGAGCTATCAGGTCGGTCGCGCCGAATTCCTGACCCTGCTGTCGGTCGAAGACGCCCGGTACCGTGCCGAGCTGGAAGCGGTCGCTGTAGCAGCGGACTACCAGGCTCAACTTGTCATGCTGCGGCAGTTGACCGCAGGGGAGGGGCAGCCGTGAAACGAATCATCATTGGCCTGGTCGTCGCCGCCGTGACGCTGACCGGATGCCAGCGGAAGCCCGCGCGAAGCGACGAGGCAGCGGGCATGAAGGAGATGCAGGGGATCCCAGGGATGCCGGGAATGCCGGCCGCCGGCGCTGACACTTCGGGGGTGCCGGTGAACCGTAGCGAAGCGCAGCGACTCGGGGTCACGTTCGCGCGGGCGACTGAGCGGCCGGTCCGGTCCTCCATCCGGGCGGTGGGCGTCCTCAAGTACGCCGAGCCGAACCGCGTCTACGTCAATGCTCGGGTCGGCGGCTGGGTGGAGCGCCTGTATGCGGATTACGTCGGCAAGCGCGTCGAACGGGGCGACCAACTGCTGGCACTCTATTCTCCCGACCTGGTCAGTGCTCAGGAGGAATACCTCCTGGCGCGGCGGCTGAAGGATGACACTCTCGCCGCCGGCGCGCGGCGCCGTCTCACCCTGTGGGACATCCCGCCCGATCAAATCGACAGCCTGGAGAGCCGGGGGACGGCGCAGCGAACGCTGGTTCTGCGCGCCCCGCGGAGCGGCGAAGTCACGGAGAAGATGGTCATCGAAGGCCAGGCAGTGAGAGCTGGGGACAACCTGTTCCAGATCGCCGACGCCCGAGTGCTATGGGTGGACGTCGCGATCTTCGAGCAGGACGCGGCAGCGGTCCGCGTCGGCACGCCGGCCACGATCACCGTGGACGCGCTCCCCGGACGGACATTTCGCGGAAGCGTGACGTTCATCTACCCGCAGCTCGACGAGAAGACCCGCACGCTGACGGCTCGCGTGGCGGTGACGAACGTGGACGGCGCCTTGCGCCCGGGAATGTACGCGACGGCAGCGCTCGCGACGGCGGGCCGACGGGCTGTGAGCGTGCCGCTCGAGGCGGTGCTGCCCACCGGGACGAAGGACATCGTCTTCGTGAACCGTGGAGATGGCAGGTTCGTGCCCCGAGACGTTCGCGTGGGGCTCCGCGGTGACTCACTCGTCGAGATCGTCGAGGGCGTGAAGCCGGGCGACGAGGTCGTGGCCTCGGCGACGTTCCTCCTCGACTCGGAGTCGAACCTCGCCGCGGCGATTCAGGGACTCATGCTTCAGATGGGGATGGGCCTGAACATGGGCGGGATGCAGTCGCCCGCCAAGGAAGGAGAGCGCCGCCCATGATCGAGAAGCTCATCGCGTGGTCCATCCGGCGTCGCGAGCTCGTGGCGCTCGGCGCGATCTTCGTGCTCGTGGCTGGCGTGTTCTTGCTCCGCACGATGCCGGTGGACGCCATCCCCGACCTCTCGGATACCCAGGTAATCGTCTACACGGACTGGCCGGGCCAGGCGCCCCAAGTCGTCGAGGACCAGGTGACCTATCCGTTACTCACCACGTTCCTTGCGGTTCCCAAGGTGAAAGTCGTGCGCGGGCAGTCGATGTTCAGCTCGTCCTTCGTGTACGTGATCTTCCAGGACCGGACGGATCTCTACTGGGCCCGCTCACGCGTGCTCGAGTACCTGAACGCCATTCAGAGCCGTCTCCCCGCCGGTGCCAAGACCCGAATGGGGCCCGACGCCACCGGCGTGGGCTGGGTCTATCAGTACGCGCTCGAGGGTCCCGGCTACTCGCCCGACCGGCTCCGCTCGATCCAGGACTTCCAGGTGCGGTACGCGCTGCAGTCGGTTCCGGGCGTCGCCGAGGTCGCGAGTCTGGGCGGCTTCGTGCGCCAGTACCAGGTGCTCCTCGACCCCGCGCGACTGCTGGCGTACGGGGCCACCGCGCGGGAGTTGATCAGTGCCGTTCGCGGGGCGAACCAAGACGTCGGGGCGCGGACCGTAGAGGTGGCGGGCTCCGACTACGCGATCCGCGGGCTCGGCTACTTCCGCGGGGTGGAGGACATCGAGAAGGTCGCGGTCGGCGTCGGGAAGGATGGGCGCCCGGTGCGGGTCGGCGATGTGGCGCGGGTGACGATGGGGCCCGACCTGCGGCTCGGGATCGCCGAGCGGAATGGCAGAGGGGAGGCCGTCGGTGGGGTCGTGGTGATGCGCTATGGTGAGAACGCGTTGCGCGTGATCGACGGCGTGAAGCAGCGGATCGCCGAGATCGCGCCAGCGCTGCCGGCCGGCGTCCGGATCGTGCCGACGTACGACCGCTCGGACTTGATCCACGGGTCCATCAAGACACTGTGGCGCACGCTGCTCGAGGAGTCGGTCATTGTCGCGCTCGTTTGCGCGGTGTTTCTGCTGCACGCGCGCAGTGCCCTCGCGGCGATCGCCACGCTGCCGCTCGGGATTCTGGTGTCGCTCGCGGTCACCCGCTCGCTCGGCATCAACGGCAATATCATGAGTCTCGGCGGGATCGCCATCGCGATCGGCGCGATGATCGACGCCGCGATCGTGAT
>QHTS01000347.1 GCA_003220905.1 Gemmatimonadota bacterium
CCATGGAGATACAGGTCGATGTGAGTGTCGAGATATTTCCGCACGTCGAAGCCCTCGGGCATGCAGGACGCGAACGCGCGCCGGGCGACGACCGCGTGAATCAGTGGCGACATGGCGAGCTTCGCGGCAACCATCACGTCCACAGGACGAAACTCACCATTCTTGATGCCGCGCTCGATCACACCCGCCATCAAACGGTGCCCGCGGGTCACGACTTCCTCGTAGTAGAAACGCGTCAACTCCGGAAAAGTTGCCGCCTCGGCCATCATGAGCTTCGGGACTCCGGCGAGGGCCGTCTCTCCCACCAGCCGCCAGTATTCCCGCACCAGCTGCTCGACGAGCTCCCGGGCGCTCCCGGTGAACGACTGCGCCAGAGCTTCGCCCCGGGCGATGACCGGCACGATCGTCTCCCGCACCACCGCTTTGAACAGCGCCTCCTTGCTCTCGAAGTACAGGTACACCGTGCCCTTGGTGACGCCGGCGTGGCGCGCCACATCGGCGAGCTTCGTCGCGGCGAACCCACGCTCGCCAAATACTTCGAGCGCGGCGGCGACGATCTCCCCCGGCCGGGCGTCCTTGCGGCGCTTCCAGCGGGGCTTCGGCTGGCGCTTCGATGGGGTGACGGCGTGGCTCATGTCAGATCGATCGGGTCTCGGTATTAGTTACTGAACGGTCAGTAAGTAACTTTGGTTCCGGACGCCCGTCAAGGCCTGTGAAGTTCCTGCGATTCAGTTAGTTACGTGGTGCGGGCGCGACGTTCACGATAGAACACGATCAGCCCCGTCGAGGGCGGCGTCGCGCCCACCTGACGGAGCAGCGTGACGAGCTGCCCCCGATGATAGCTCGAATGATCGACCGCGTGGCGAAACATCTCGCGGAACGTGTGCACATGCTCCCCACCGGCACTCGGCTTCACTACCACCGCCTCGTCCAGGCGCCGCTCGCTGAGCCCCGCGAGGAACGCCTCGCGCTCCGTTTCGATTGCCTCCCACCGCGCGCGCGCCGCGGTGAGCGTCGGCAGGTCCCTGCCCTGCGGGACCGGAGGATTGGGCTTCCCGAGCCAGCGGTTGAGCCACAGCTGTTCCGCCCACACGATGTGGCACAGCGTGCCGTGGAGTCCGCCGTGGCTGCTCTTCAGGTCGCGGAGATACGATTCGGCGGGGAGCGGCTCGAGCGCCGTGAAGAACCGCCGGTTGGCCCACGCGTTGTAGGCGAACAGCTCCCGTGCTTCGGGCGTCGTCACGGACCTCCCCTCCCTCCTGCCTACTTCCTGCCTACTTCGCCGGCGCGACCTCCCCGGCGTCCATCACACTCTGCTGCAGCGTCTTGCCCTCGATCTTCTGGTCGTCCCCCACCAGCGAGTCCTTCACGGTGCCCCGCACCACCCGGACGTTCCGCCCCAGGATGCTGTTCGCGATCGTGCTCTCCGCCACGAAGCTCCCCGCTTCGATTGACACATTGGGGCCGACGGTAGAGTCGTGAATCGTCACGCCGTCCTCGATGTAGGCCGGGGGAATGATCGTGCAGCGCGGCCACGGGGGGGGGCCCGACGGGATCCGCGCCCGGCCATGCTCCAGCAGATGCTGGTTGGTCTCGAGCAACGTGTCCACCTTGCCGCAGTCGTACCAGCCGGCGACCGGCGCGGTGAGCAGCCGGCGGCCGCGGTCGACCATGTACTGGAATGCGTCCGTGAGATAGTACTCGCCGCCCTTCCCCGGCGGCTGCTGCAGCGTGTGCGCGATGCCGTCGAACAGCGACTTCCAGTCCCTGATGTACTGCAACCCGATGTTCGCGAGCCGCGAGACCGGCGTGCTCGGCTTCTCCACGATGCGGGTCATGTAGCCCCCCGCGTCCGTCACGATCACGCCGAACCGCTGGTAGTCCTCTACTTCCTTGGCCCAGATGATCCCGTCGGTGTCCACCCGGTTGATGACCGACAGGTCGGCCTCGAACACCGTGTCCACGAAGATGATGAGCACCGGGGAGTCCACGTACGGCCGCGCCAGGTTGATCGCGCCCGCGGTGCCGTCCAACCTCTTTTGCTCGACGAATTTCGCCGGGATGTCGTAATGGTCGACGATGTATCGCTCGACCGCTTCCTTGAGATGCCCGGTGATGACGATGAGCTCTTCGACGTCGAGATCCTGCACGGCGTCCATGACGTAGTCCATGACCGGTCGCCCGGCGACGCGGACGAGGGGCTTCGGCACGCGCTTGGTGAGCGGCAGCAGCCGCGTGCCTTTCCCCGCGAGCGGGACGATGACTTTCATGTCACACCCGCCCGTAGCGGTCTTTGAGCCGCACGACGTCGTCGATTTCGGGGGTCGAGGCCTCGAGCAGATCGGTCGGCGTCACCGCCTCGAACTGGTGGATCAGCTTCGGCTCGATGTGGAACGCCGCCCCCTGCGCCATGGGCCGCTCGATCAGCGTATCGCCCTGTTGGATCCGCAGGATGATCTCGCCCGTGAGCACGTAGATCGATTCGTCCTTCTTGTTGTGGTACTGCAGCGACAGCACGTGTCCGGGCTCGATGTGCAGGATCTTGCCGACGTAGCGGTCGGTCCTGGCCCAGATCAGCTCGTGGCCCCAGGGCTTCTCCACGCGGTAGGGGAGGGCGG
>QHTS01000069.1 GCA_003220905.1 Gemmatimonadota bacterium
CAGTCGCCCACCGGCGAGTCGCCAGCGCCGTGACCAGGCGGCGTCCGTACAGGGCGCCGTTGACGCGAATCATGGGATGCCGGTAGACGCCGTTGTGGAACGCGATGCCGCCCCACCGCTCGAGCGGCAACCGAGACCGAAGTCCCGGCGGCAGGAGCCAGCGACCGAACAGGCGTCGATGGATCTGCTCCACGTACCCGAGGAAGGCGCCGAGGCCGGGCAGGACGCCGAGCTGTGCGGCGGTGTCGAGGATGCCGTCCCAGGCGAGCGGCCGGCGCATCAAGGTGGCTGCGGCGGCCACGTCCGCCAGGTCGATGCCGAGCCGGCCATACACGCGCTGCACGCCGTGCAGCACGAGAAGGTGTTCGGGCGACGCGGTGAACGCATCGAGTCCCGCGACGACGACCCGACGCCGCTCCCTCCAGAGGATGGCAGGGAAGGCGGTCTCCTCACCGGCGACGCCCAGGCGACCGTGCTGGATATCGAGCGGTGTGCTGCATCCCTCTACCTGGTAGCTGACACTCCCCGCGATCCGGCTCCCCCAATGGCCGGGCCGCCGCGCGGCCCGAAGCCCCTCAAGGATGACGGCATCGACGCGTCGGGACGGCGACACGACCAGCAGGTCCAGGTCGTCGCCCAGGTCGGGGTAGTGCTGGAACACCTTGGGAAACAGGGCGGGGATGCCGCGCGCGTCGCACGCCTCCGCGATGCGACGGGCGAGCTCGAACGCCTCACGCACCCGCTGCCGCTCCCGCTCCACGGCCGTCGCGACGAACGCCGGCGCTGGCTCGCCGAGCGCGGCGAGCCGCTCGACCGTGCGGATGAGCGTGCTGCTCCGCTCGGTGACCTGCAGCAGCGTCGTCCAATCGAGGGCGGCCACCGCGGCGCGCGGTGGCGTATCTTCCAACAGGAGGCGGACCACCAGGGCGGCGTGAGAGGCCTCGCGCGAGAGGGTCATGTGGCGCCGATCCGATCCAACACCAGGCCCTGGAGCGTCGCGCTCGCACTCTGGAGGTCTGCGTTCGACAGGGTCACGGCCGTGCGGACCCACGGGCGGACCCGCTGGTACGCGGTCCACCGCGTCCGCTGGTAGGCGAGTGGATACTCCGCCTTGCGACGGTACGCCTCCTCGGGGCTCGTATCGAGGAAGACGGAGAGGTCGGGCGTCGGCGTGAGCCGTGCCAGCAGGCGGAGCAACCCCCAATGGCGACCATCGGCGACGTCCACGAGCGTGTCGTAGAAGTACCGGTCCATGATGAGGATCCGGCGGCGTGCCCGCTCGAGGTAGAGCCGGTAGCCCCAAAAGAGGCAGAGGTCCACGACATACACGAGGTGCCGCCACGGCTTGTTCCAAATGATCGCGTTGCGGACGCGACGGGCGAGCGAAGGCGCACCCGTGGCCGGCCGCGGCGCCCGGCCGTTGCGGCGCGCGGCCGCCGGCAAGAGGGCATCCCGGGCGGACCGCAGGCAGGCGTACACCCCGATATCGTCGGTCATATGGCGCACGGCCACGCGGCGGCCCCGCCGCTCGAGCCCGGTCTGAAGCCGCTCGATCAGGGTGGATTTGCCTGCGCCGTCGAGGCCCGAGATGGTGATGAGCATCTCAGGGAGCCTGCCGCGTGGCGGCGCGCAGATGGTCGGCGAGGCGCACACCGTTGCGCCACAAGTCGAGCGTCGCCTCCGCGTGTCGCCGGGCGCGCTCGGCGTAGCCGTGCCGCAGATCGGCATTCTGGAGGAGGGTCTGAATCGCGTCCGCGAGCCGTCGCACGTCGCGCGGCGGCACCAGGATCCCGCAGCGACCGCCGTCCAGGAGCTCGGGGATGCCGGCGACGTCGGAGGCGACGACCGGTGTGCCCAGGGCGATCGCTTCCTGGATGACGTTGGGTTTCGCATCGCCTACGTCACTCGACGGATGCACGAGGACAGCCGCCTGGAGCATCGCGCTGCGGACCTCGTGGAACACGACCCACCCCCGGAAGATCACGCGGTCGCGGATCCCCAGCTCATCGGCGAGCGCGCGCAGGGCAGCCGCCTCGTCGCCGTCCCCCACGAGCTCGCACTCCACGTCCAACCCGCGGCGCGACAGCTCGGCGACCGCCCGCAGGAGGAAGTCGTAGCCCTTGGCGCGGTGGAGTCGGCCGACCCCGATCACGCGCCGGGGGTTCCGGTTGTCCGGCTGATAGGGAAACTCACCGAAGTCCAGACCCATGAGGTTCACGTGGATCTTGTGTGCGATACCGGGGAAGATGTCCGGGAACCGCTCGCGCATGTATTGCCGGTTGAACTCGCACTCGGTCACGATGCTGTCGGCGTAGAGCAGCTTCTCCCGGAGGAACACCTGATTGATGAACAGGTCGTTGCCCGCGTGCAGGTAGAGGGAGAAGGGGACATGCGGCGCCGCGAGGCGGTGATAGATGTAGGCGCAGGTACCCGCGTAGTTGCCCCAGTAGGCGAGCACGTGGTCGTAGCGGGTCTCGAGCAGGCGCGCCCACGCCCAGCCCAGCGGCAGCACATACACGCTCTTGGCGAGCGGACCGAGACCCGCGCGTGCCGCGGCAACCGTGATGGCCGTCGCATCGCGCAGGAACGTGCGCAGCCCGTTCGTGCGCGCGGGACCGAGCGAGCGCAACAGGAGCTTGGTGCTGCCATGGTGGACGCGCTCGCGGGGCAGGTGGCGCTCGGCCAGGATCTCCGGCACATAGCGCCAGAGGTCGGGCTCGAGCGGATAAATCGGGAAGATGTCGATCTCGACGCCGGCCTCGACGAGCGCCCGCATGTCGCGGGCGAAGAAGGTGCACACCTTACCCGGAAAGCGGTTGGTGAAGACCGCGAGTCGCAGGGCGCGTTGGCTCGCTGGCATGGTCTAGCGCTCGGTGGCCCAGACGGGAGCGACGCCGGACCCGCGCGCGCTCAGGCGATCGCTCTCCCGCTCGACGGGCGCGACCAGGGCGGCCGCGCTCGCCAGCGCGTACGCGATCGTGAGCCATTCGATTTTGCCCACCACCCGGTCCTCGCTGAGGTTGAACACGAGCACGAATGCCAGGGCAGCGAACGGGAGCGCCCCGCGCGGACCCCGGCGCGCGCGCCAGGCGGCGTAGAGCGACAGGGACACCACCCCGCAGAAGACGAGCAGGCCCAGGGTCCCGGCCGACGTCATGACCTCGAGAAACACGTTGTGCGCGTCCCGCTTGAGCCACCGCGGGTCCTGGCTCAGGCTCTGGGTCACGCCTTCGCGCCGGAAGATCTGGCGCCAGCGGTCGCGCTCGTTGAGGCGCAGGGCGAGCTCGTACTTGTTACTGATCGGTCCCCACCCGAGCACGGGCTTCTCGAGGTACATGCTCAGGAGCGCGGGATAGATTTTCTCCCGGCCGGCGAGATTGCCTTCGGCGGACAGCGCGAAGCGGTGGCGCATGGTGTCGGAGGAGAGCGCGAGCGTGCCCACCAGGCCGACGAGGAGAACGCCCCCCACCAGGTCCCGGATCCGGAAGGCGACGCTCGCCCGCGTACCGCCGTAGGCGAGCCCGCCCGCGACGAGCGCGACGAGCGCGCCCCGCGATCCCGTCTCCATGATGGCCGTGGCCAGCAGGGCCATCGCCATCGCCAGCAGCAGCCGCCGTCCCCAGCGCGCTTCAGGACGGGACATCAGATCGATCGCGATGATGATGCCGAGCGCCAGGAACCCGGCGATGAAGTCCGGGTTTTGGCCGAGCGTGGTGACGCGCGGGGCGCCGGTCGAGCCCTCGGACAGCGACGCCGCGACGTGCCCCAGCTGCAGGACCGCTCGCACGAGACACCCGACGAGGTAGGTCCACGCCGTCGCCCTGGCGATCCGCTCGTACTGCAGGAGGTTGTACGCCACCCACAGAATCCAGACGAGCTGCACCAGCAACAGGAGCAGGTTCTGCACCTCCTGCAGGTGTCGCCCTCCGTTGACCCCGAACGCGAGGGCGGAGACGAAGATATAGGCCACCAGCCACCACAGGGCGCCCGGGATCTTCCGGTAGCACACCGATGGATGCAGGGCCGTCGCGAGCAGAAATCCGCAGGCGGTGACGGACGAGAGCTCGACCGGGAGCGGGTTCTTCGGGAGGTCGAACGGGATCGAGAAGACGAACACGTAGAACGCCGCCTGGACGAGGGCGGCTGGACCGACGGGCTCGCGACTCAGGGGCTCGCTCACGGCGCCCTCCCGTGCAGTGCGCCCGGCGCCTGGGTCGCGTGGATCCAGCCGGTGGTTCGCCCATCCAGCACCGCCATGAGCCGCGCCGCGATTTCTTCGGCCGAGACGTGCTCCGTGCTGAACGCCATGACCTGCGCGCTCCCGCCGCGCGTGAGCTCGGACACTACCTCGTCGAACAGGCGACGGTGGCGGGAGAGGAACGCTTCGATCGCCGCGAAGTCCTGCTCCTTCACCTCGTGCGCCTTGGCTCGGGTGCGGATGCGCTGCGCCAGCACTACGATGGGCGCGTCGAGCCAGACGACCGCGTCCAGGGTCTGCGCCCACTGGTCGAGCGCCGCGTGCCAGGCCCGCGCAAAGCGCTTTCCCATCGACACGCCGCTGAGCATCGCGAGCGTGAAGACAGGACCCTCGTCGAGGACGACGGCCTTCCAGGGGCGAGCCACGTGCCGCTTGACGACCTGATGGAAGGCCTGCAAGCGGGCCAGGTAGCGCAACGTGGTTCGCAGGGAGCGGGGAGACTCCCAGTACACTTCGAGCAGTACCGGGAGGAGCAGGACCACGCTCCAGACGAGCGGCAAGAGGTGCCGGAGCTGACGCAGGCGGAGCACCGGCTGAATGCTGGGCTCGCGCTGCATCAGGGCGGCGATCAGCGCGCTCTTGCCCGCCCCCGCCGGCCCCACGACTTCGACCACGAGCGGTCGGCGTGGCTGGCTCACAAACTCTCCCAGATGGCGCGCTTGACCGCGAGCAGCACGTGCTCGAGCGGCTCGTCCGCGTTGATCTCGGCCACGCGGGTGATGGGCGGGTAGCGCAGGGTCGCGATTTTCTCGGCGCTGCGCTGCAGCCGCTCCAGCGCCATCGTGGGCCGGCGGCGGGCCGCGACCTCGGGATCCACGCGCAGCCGGATCACCAGATCCGGCGGCTGCAGCTCCGCGGCGCGGATCGCCGCGAGCTCGTTGCGGGCGGCCGCGCGGAGCAGCCAGGATTTCTCGTCCAGCCAGTGACTGAAGGCGGGGCCGTCGTTGAAGTCGGTGAACTGGGTCTGGAGAAACCGGTCGCACACGACCACCATGCCGAGATTCCGGGCGCGCCGCGCTTGCCGCAAGCGCCGTCGGCGCTCCCGGGCCAGCGCGACCACCCACAGCAGCTCGCCGCAAGTCCGCAGCCACGAGGAGCGGTGCCCGCGACGCGGCGCCTCGCCGTCTGACGCCGGTCCCTCCTCCCACCCTCCCGGCGCGACCGGCCGCAGCAGCGTGGCGACCCCCTGGAGCAGGCGGCGCGCCACCGACGTCGGACCCTTGCCGCTNNCGTGACGAGCGTGGATTTCCCCGAGCCGTCGAGGCCGACGAACGCGACCAGCAGCCCCCCTTGTGGCACCAGCCGCTTCGTGGGCGCCGGAGTGTACGACGTGCGCTCGCGCAGCCGGACCCATGCCCTGGCGGCCTCCCGGACCCAGCGCCGCCGCCGCGCCGCGAGGGCGCCGTACAGGCGGTATTCCGCGAGGGACGGGTGAATGCTCCGAAGAAACGCCGTCAGCCGGCGCACCGTCGGCGGCGGCCCGACGACCAGCTCGACCGCCTGCCGGGCCGCCCGCTCGCCCACCAGGGAGCGGGCGTGCTCGAGCAGCCGGTCCGGGTACACGCGCGCCGCGAGCCAGCGGAGCTCGCGCAGGACATTACCGCGGAAGTAGGCGCGGCCGAGGAGGGACGAGAGACGATCGCGCAGGCGAAGCTTGAGCGCCGCGCGAACCAAGAGCAGCAGCACCTCGATGTTCGGGTCGGCCACGTAGATCGCGGCGTCCGCGTCGAACACCCGCGTCCCGAGCACGACGTTCTCCCACGGCAGCCGGTAGCCCTTGAGATGCTTCTCGCCGAGCGTCAGCTGGTAATGGACATGGAGGTGCAGCAGGGCGCCGCTCTGCGCATCGAGCCCGAAGTAGCTCTCGATCCCGGGGTAGGCGACGTGGGGAACCGTGTGGAAACGTTTGAAACTGGTCTCGCTCAGGATGCGAGCCAGCGGCTGGGCGGCCTCGCGGTGCACGAGCAGGTCCAGATCCGTCTTGCCGACGAGCGAGGCCCGCAGATGCTCGTTGCTCTTCCAGTGGCAGTACGGGATGGCTTCGGCGTGCAGTCCCTGGAACAGCCGCGTGAGCTCCGGCACGGTGCCGGTGGTGGGGTGGGGTGGCGGCGGCACGGCGCGGACCGTTGTCACCGGGGCTCCGTGGCTGGCCCCGTGAGGCGCGGCACCATGCCGCGCAGCGCGTCGAGCATCCAGCGGACGTCCCGCCCCAGGAAAAGGCGGGGGAAGCGCCAGACGAGCACCAAAGCGACCGCGAGCGCCAGCCCACCCGCCCCCGAAAGCACGACGAGCGGGGGGAGTTGCTGGTGGCGCAGCGCGGTCGCCATTGCCCAGGCGATCGGCGCGGACGCAGCCGCGACCAGGAGCGCCGGCAGATGCGCGCCCCAGAAGTCCCGCCACGGCATTTCCGCCATACTGACGCTGAGCTGGGCCATGAGGAGGAAGTTGATGCTCAGGGCGAACATCGCCCCGCCGGCGACGCCGGCGATGCCCCAGCGCTGGCCGATCAGGGAGCCGACGATGACCAGGACGGCGAACACCGCCTGGCGCCAGGCGCGGCGGTACACCGCTCCCGTCGCCCGGACGAGCGAGTCTCCCAGATGCTCGTTGCTCTTCCAGTGGCAGTACGGGATGGCTTCGGCGTGCAGTCCCTGGAACAGCCGCGTGAGCTCCGGCACGGTGCCGGTGGTGGGGTGGGGTGGCGGCGGCACGGCGCGGACCGTTGTCACCGGGGCTCCGTGGCTGGCCCCGTGAGGCGCGGCACCATGCCGCGCAGCGCGTCGAGCATCCAGCGGACGTCCCGCCCCAGGAAAAGGCGGGGGAAGCGCCAGACGAGCACCAAAGCGACCGCGAGCGCCAGCCCACCCGCCCCCGAAAGCACGACGAGCGGGGGGAGTTGCTGGTGGCGCAGCGCGGTCGCCATTGCCCAGGCGATCGGCGCGGACGCAGCCGCGACCAGGAGCGCCGGCAGATGCGCGCCCCAGAAGTCCCGCCACGGCATTTCCGCCATACTGACGCTGAGCTGGGCCATGAGGAGGAAGTTGATGCTCAGGGCGAACATCGCCCCGCCGGCGACGCCGGCGATGCCCCAGCGCTGGCCGATCAGGGAGCCGACGATGACCAGGACGGCGAACACCGCCTGGCGCCAGGCGCGGCGGTACACCGCTCCCGTCGCCCGGACGAGCGAGTCTCCCAGCTTGCTGGTGGTGTGCAGCACCATCCCGGCGGCGAGGATCTGGAACGGCAGCACCACGTCTCCCCAGCGGGGTCCGAGGATCACGTGAACGAACTCGGGCGCGAGCAGGAACAGCGCGACCGTCACCGGCAGCACGACGACCGCGACCAGCGCGATCCCGTGGCGGTAGGCCATGCGCAGGCGCGGGAGGTCGCGCTGCACGCGGGCCATCGCGGGAAAGAGCGCGTTGTCCAGAACGGTGCCGAAGCTGGCCGCGGGCGCGGACATCAGCTGGTAGGCGCGTCCGTACAGGCCCAACGCCGCCGGGCCCAGCATCCGCCCCACGATCAGATTGTCGCCGTTCACGGCGAAGAAGTTTGCGACCTTGGCGACCGTGAAGCCGCTGCCGAAGTAGAGCAGCTCCCGGAGGGCCCGCCGCTCGAGCGTGGGGCGCAGGCGCGGCGGCCGGCTGCGGAGCAGGATGGCGGAGCGGCACAGCGCCTCCGCCACCTCTCCGGCCACGAGGGCCCAGACGCCCCAGCCGGCGAGTGCGAGCCCGACGCCCACCACGCCGTACCCCAGGCCGTACGCCTTGGCGTCGAGCAGAGCCAACCAGCGGAACTGCAGGTCGCGGCGCGCCAGCGATTCCGCCGTGGTTCCGAGCCCCTGCAGGGGGAAGACCCAGGCGAGGGCTTGCATCACGGGAGCGACGCCCGGCGTGCGGAAGAATCCGGCGACCGCCGGCGCCACCGCCCACAGGACACCGCCGAGCACGAGGCCGAACAGGACCGACGCGGTGAACGCCGTGTCCACGTGCCGGGGCTCGAGGTCGGGGCGCTGCACCAGCGCCGGTCCGAGCCCGAGCTGTGACACGATGGCGGAGAATCCGATCACCACCAGCGCGGCGCTCACGACGCCGAAGTCCGCGGGCGTAATGAGCCGGGCCAGGACGGCGAGGACGACGAGTTGGAGGCCCGCATACGCGGCCTTGCCGGACGCCAGCCACAGCATCCCGGCGATGGTGCGCTGGGTCAGGCTACGGGTATCTTCGCTCACGGCGCCCTAGGTCGATGGCACGTGTCGGATTGAGGGATCAGCGGGCTCCACTGCCGGTCTCCGTGCAAGCAGGAGTTGTGCTCGGGCGGCCACTTCCTAACTACAAGCGGCGCCGCCGCTTACGTCGTTGCGCGGCGGCGCCGGAAGGCGGGGTGTAACACACCTACCACAGCTACGCTGTCCGGTCGTGACGACCGCCCGTCAGTGACAGGTCCCGGAGCCCGAGTCGGTAAACGTGAGGCCCGACATCGGGATGAACTTCCAGCTGTAGGCGCCGGGGCTGAGCGTCAGCTTCAGGACGCCGAACGTCGCGGCCCGCACTTCGCTGTTGGGCGCGATGAGGTTCGTGGGCGTGACGCTGCTCTCGCCCCCCGTTCCCACGATGATCTCGCGAATGCCACTCGCGGGATCCGGCGCCCCCGTGGGCGTCTGCGGGGCGAAGCGCTCGTACTGATGCTTATGGCCGTTGAGCACCAGGTCGGCGTTCGCGGCGTACAAGTCGTCCCACAAGATCTTTCTGCTGGGGAAGTCCACCGTGCCGTCGGTGGCCCAGGAGTAATACTTCGGCTGGTGCCAGATGGCGAGCGTGCACTGCTTCGTATTGGCAGCCAGATCGCTCTTCAACCACTGCTCCTGCACCGAGCCGGCCGTGATCGGCACGAACTGGTTGTTGTCGTTCAGCACGATGATGTGCCAATCTCCCAGCTCGTAGCTGTAGTAGCCCTTGTCGCGCGGGCCGACCAGATCTCCGTAGTAGTCGAACGACGCAGTCGCGTTGCCGGTGTTGTACTCGTGATTCCCCAGCGCCGGCCGGGTGCGGGCCTTGTGCCGCCCCCACGTGGGGTTGTAGCAGTTGGCGTAATCAGCCGCGGTACCGTTGGGATAGGCGTCGTCCCCGGCCGTGAAGACGGTACCCGGAACCGTGTCGAGGATCTGCGCGGTCAGCTCGTCGCGATCGGTGTTGCACGACGCGATGTCGCCGGCGCCGACGAGCACGACCGTCGTTCCGAGCTCCTGGACCGTCACGGCGAGCGAGTCCGCGCCCGCGGCCCCGGCGGCGTCGGTGACGGTGACGCGCACCGAGTCCCGGCCGAGGCTCGCGTAGCTGTGGCTCACGATGAACGGGTCCTGCGTGGCGACGCTGCCGTTGGACTGGGCGCCGTCGCCCCAGGCGACCGTATACGTCCATGGTCCGTCGACCCCGGGATCGTGGAAGTGGACCGTGACGTTCACGGCCTCGCCCACGTGCGTGGTCAGGTCCGGTCCCGCATCCACGGTCGGCGGGAAGTTCTGCACGGTCGCCGTGGTTGTG
>QHTS01000348.1 GCA_003220905.1 Gemmatimonadota bacterium
CCGAACACTCCCGCTCCGAACGCGATGTAGGACAGGGGCGCCGTGTGCGCCGGCGGAGGCACCCAGTAGCTGATTTGGGATGACCCGTTGGCCTTCAGCGTGTCGGTAAACGGCACCGGAATGAGCACTCCGTCGCCGATCGACAGCACGACCCCCAGCGTGTCGAGCAGACCCACCCCGTACACGGTGGCGATTTCTCCGTACCTCACGGTGTCGGGGCGGATGCTGTCGATGGCCAGCGGGGCCGACACCCGAATGGCGAGCGTGGCAGGGGTCGCCCCCGCGTCGAAGTTCGTCGCGACCACACGTACCTGCGTGATGCCGGACTTGATGGCTACGAGATGACCGGTCGTGGCATCGATACGCGCCAGCGTGGTGTCCGCTACGGACCAGCGAAAGCTGATGTTGGGCAGGGGAGCGGACGGACCCCCCGACTGGCGGTGCCATGCGGTGGCGTGGACGTCGCCTTCGTCCCCCCGAATCACGACCAGCGGCCCCACGCTCGTGGGCGGGCGGCTGATGGTGTCGACCGTGAGGGAATCGATGGTGACGAATACGTCGGCATCGCGCTCCGTCGGAAAGACGCACATTGCGACGGCTGCACTCAAGATCACCAGCGTCAGGGCGGCAACACCGCGACTGCGTCGCATGCGCTCTTAGTCCGGCGGAGGTGGGTGTCAATGTAATAACGGCCGGGCTGGACACCCAAATGAGCCACCCGGCCTAGAGGCGTCCTCGGCGCTTGAGATCGAGGTATTTGGCCACCACCGCCCCGGCCGCTCGCTCGGGCGGCACATCGAGCACCAGCACCCCGGCGCGGCGCATGTGCCCCAGCGCCTCTTCGCGGGCGCGCAGCAGCTCCTCGGCCGCCGCTTTGCGGAACGCGTCGGGCGCTACGGCGGGCCGCAGCGCCGCCACCGCGTTCAGCTCTTGGTTCTGGAGCGTGACCGCGAGCGGGAGGTGGCGCGGCCGGAGCGAGGCGACGTTCGCCACCAGCGCGTCCGACGCGAACCGATCGATCACGTCGGTGAAGAGCACCGTGAGGGCGCGCTTGCGGTTGCGGGCCGCGAGGTAGCGGAACGCGCCCGGGTAGTCGGGCTCGACGAGCCTCGGTTGCACGCGCGCGAGCACGTCGAGCACACGCCGCAGCGCCAGCCGGCCGCGTTGGGGGACCACGAAGTGCTGCACACCGTCGGCGAACGCCATCACGCCGACGTTGTCGTCGTGCTGGACCGCGGTATAGGCCAGCTCCAGCGCCGCCTGCACCACGTAGTCGAGCCGCGACACACCCGCCGCCTCGGCGGTCATGAGCCGCCCCAGATCGAGCACCAGCAGCACGTGCTGCCGGCGCTCGGCTTCGTACTGGCGGGTGATGACCTTCCCACGGTGGGCCGTGGCCTTCCAGTCGATGTGCCGGAGGTCGTCGCCCGGCCCCCACTCGCGCAGCGATTCGAACAGGCGGCCCTCGCCCAGCCGGCGCAGCGGCGCGATCCCCTGCTCGTGACGTCGCTGCGCCCGCGCCACCGACGCGCGCAACCGCACCGTCACGAGCGGCGGGTACACGGCGACATCCCAGGGCAGCGCGATCGCCGCCCGGCGGCGGCCCAGGCCGAGTGGCCCGATCGAGTCCACCGCAAACCCGCCGTCCGCCTGCTCGCGGCCGCGCCGCACGGGGAGCACCGACACCGCGTCGCGCGTGTCGCCGCGCGGAGGCACGGTGACCGGTCGAGGCGGTTGTGTGCCCCCGAGCAAGTCCGGGCGCACCTCCCGGACGTGCAGACGCGCCCGACGGGCGGTCGCGTTGACCCAGCGATAGGACACGTCGCCCGCGCGACCTACCGAGAATGCGAGGGGTGCGTCGCGGGAGACCCTGACTCCCGGCGCGCTTGGCCGTGTTGCCAGTGCGGCATCCAGCCAGACCGCCGCGATGAGCACGACGTCGGCAATGAGCATCGCGTCGAGGGCCCAGGGAAAGCGGACGCCCAGCACGCCGCACAGCGCGACAGCGACGCCAGCCGCCAGGCCACGCCAGGTCCACAAGATGCCAGCCCACGCGCCGACGAGATACCACACACCCCAGAATCCGCCGACGGCGGTGACATACGCCAGCCACTGAAGCAGAGTCACGTGGTGGGTACTTCCGTTTTGTCGAGGATCGCCTTCAGCGCGACGTCCGGCGTCACACCCTCGAGCTCGAGCTCCGGGGCGACGCTCACACGGTGCCGCAGCACGGCGGGCGCGAGTTGCTTCACGTCATCGGGGATCACGTAGTCGCGTCCGTCCAGCAGCGCCGCCCCGCGCGCCGCCTTGAGGAGCGACACCCCCGCGCGCGGACTCGCCCCCAACGTGAGCGAGGCTGCCTGCCGCGTGGCCCGGACGATGCCCGTGATGTAGGCGGTGATCTGGGGCTCGACGCGCACGGCCTCGACGGCGGCGCGCAATCGCTCCAGGCCGGCCGCGTCCGTCACGCGCGTCACGCCGTACGTCGCCGGTCGATCCGCCTCGAAGCCCGCCACCGTGCGCGCCAGAATCCCCTGCTCGTGCGCCGCATCGGGATAGCCCACCAGCACCTTCATCATGAAGCGATCCAGCTCGGCCTCCGGCAGGGGGTAGGTGCCCTCAAACTCCACGGGGTTCTGCGTCGCGAAGACGGTGAACGTCGCGGACAGCGGGTGCCCGACGCCGTCCACGGTGACGGTGCGCTCCTGCATCGCCTCGAGCAGCGCCGCCTGCGTCTTCGCCGGTGCGCGGTTGATCTCGTCGGCGAGCACGAGATCGGCGAAGATCGGCCCCGGCCGGAACGTGAACTCCCGCGCGCCGGTGAGCAGCGTGACCCCGGTGATGTCGGCGGGCATCAAGTCGGGGGTGAACTGGATGCGCTGGAACTTGACGTCGAGCGCCAGCGCCAGGGTGCGCACGAGCAGGGTCTTGGCGGTGCCGGGTACCCCCTCGAGCAGGACGTGTCCCCGGGCCAGCAGGCACACCAGCGCCTCGCGGGTAGCCGCGGCCTGTCCCAGCACCACGCGCTCCAGCGCCTCTACGACGCGGCGTGCATCGTCTGCGGGCGAAGCTCCTCCCACACGTCCTCCAAGGCTTGGGCGGCCACGAGGGCGCGCTCGGCGCCGCCGGGTTGGGTCTCGGCCTGCTGCAGGCGGCGGACGGCGTCCCGCGCGCGCGTCGTGGGCAGCGCCAGCTCAAGCGCGCTGAGCCAGGCGCGTCGCTCATCGGGTTGAACCACGCCCGCCCGCCCGAGTCGGCGTCGCAGCCCGGCCACGATCAGCGCCACCGCGGTGTCCACGCCGCCCGCGCCCTGCAGGCTCACAGCGAGCGCTTCGACATGCTCGAGCGGCGACCGGCGCCGGCGATCGATGACCGAGCGCGCCGGCCCGAACCGGACCGCGGCGACCGCGAGGGCCACGAGACCCACGGCGGCCAGCTGCAGCAGCGCCCAGCCCGCGGGCGTGCGCGCGAGCCAGTCGAGCACCGCGCCCTCGAGTGATCCGCCGCGCCCGAACCCCTGGTGGTACTCATCCCAGGTGACTCTCCCCCGCGTGGCCGGCGTGAGCAGCGGCACCGCGAAGGCGGGCACGTCCGTGGTCCGCCAGGCGCGGTTGCGAAAGTACCCAGGGTCCGCCGCCAGCGTCACCATGCCGCCACCAGGATAGCGCAGCCGGAGAATCACCGGCTTCCCGTGCTCAGTCCGCAGCAGCGTGTCCTGCTCCGCCACCGCCAGACCGCTGCATCCGGATTCGCGGTCTAGACTGCGGCGCACCCGGCGTCTCGTATCCGAGCTTTGCCCCGTGAGCAGAGAATCGAGCGGCCGGAGCACGGCCGTGACGGAGGGCAGCTCGAGGGCCGAGACCGGCTGCTGCACGGTTTGGCTGTCCCCCGCATAGCCTTTCAGGAACACGGCGTCCGCGTCCCATCCGGTGCAGCGCGTGATCCCCCCGCCGTCGCCCGCGGCGAGCACCGCCCCACCGGACCGTACGTACCGAACCACCTGCTCCAGCTCGGCCGCGGTCAGATCGTCCGGCGGATCGAGGACCACGAGGAGCACGGGAGGCCGCCGGACGCGGGTGAGGTCGTAGAGCGGCGTGCGGCGTCGCTCGACCGGCCGACCCAGGCGCAGCAGCACGTCGTAGACGGCCTTCGCGCCGTCCGGCCCCGCGAGAAAGGCAGACGGTGGCCCTCCTTCGGCCCCCCCCAACGTGTTCCGCAGCCCTGCGACGATCGCGCCGGCGACCGCCAGCAAGAAGAGCGCGACGAGGGCGAGCTCAGGCCGACGCGACATGCTGGGTGACCCACTGCGCGGCAGCCCCGAATTCGTCGTACGCACGAGCGTCGCAGGGCTCGGCGCCGAACACATGGCGATACAGCCGTTCGACGAGACCGACGAACGACGCCCGGGCCTCGGCGTCGAGCCGCGCCTCGCCGATGTACTCGGCCGGCGTTTTCGACGGATGGAACTGCACGGCGCGGGCGCGCTCCAGCTCCAGCAGCAACGCGATGAACCGGTAGGCCAACGCCTCGGTGTACCGCCCGGCGCGCGCCAGGGCGTCGGCCCGCTCGCGGTAGGCGCGGGCGTCTTCGAGCCGCATGCCGGTGGGAGCTGTCGACGCGCCCTGCGGGCGCACGGTCGCCCGGTAGATGCGCCAGGCCACGTACCCGAAGTGCACGAGGATGGCCAGCAACGCCACCACGGCGGCCCAGAAGATCACCCGGGAGAGGATGGGGTGGCTGG
>QHTS01000008.1 GCA_003220905.1 Gemmatimonadota bacterium
GCCATCCTGGAGCAAGAGCGCCGCCATGGGCCGGCCGACGATGTTGGAGCGACCCACGATCACGGCGTGGTGCCCCTTGGTCTCGATCTCGCTCTTGACGAGGAGCTGCTGGACGCCGTACGGCGTGGCGGGGCGAAAGCCGGTCGGGTCACCGATCGAGACCTTCCCCACGTTCTCCGGGTGAAAGCCGTCCACATCCTTCCCCGGTGACACCCGGTGCAGCACCCGCGGTGCGTCGATGTGCTTCGGCAGCGGCAGCTGGACCAGAATCCCGTGGACCTTGTGGTCCGAGTTCAACCGTTCGACCAGCTCCAGCAGCTCGGCCTCGGTCGTCTCGCGGGAGAGCCGGAGCGTCTCGTGATACAGGCCGGCCTCATCACACGCCTTCCCCTTCATGCGGACATAGGTGGTCGACGCGGGGTTGTCTCCCACCTGGACCGCGGCGAGCCCCGGGGTGATCCCGCGCGAGCGGAGCCTGCGGATCTCGCCCTGGAGCTCGGCGCGCATCGCCTCGCCCACCGCGGCGCCGTCGATGAGCCTAGCGGGCAAAATCCACCGCGCGGGTCTCGCGGATCACCACCACCTTGATCTGGCCGGGGTACTGGAGCTCGCGCTCGATCTTGCGGGCGATCTGCTCCGAGAGCTCGCTCGCCTTGCCGTCGTCGATCGCGTTCGGGGTCACCACCACGCGCACTTCCCGGCCCGCCTGGATCGCGAACACCTTTTCCACGCCCGCAAACTCGCTCGCGAGCTGCTCCAGCTGGGTGAGCCGTTTGACATACGTCTCGAACGCTTCGCGGCGCGCTCCGGGCCGCGAGCCGGATACGGCGTCGGCCGCCTGCACGATCACGCTGATCGGCGACTCGTGGGCGACGTCGTCGTGATGCGCGGCAATGCAGTTGATGACGATCGGGTGCTCGCCGTGCTTCGTGGCCACCTCCACGCCCAGCTGGACGTGCGTGCCGTCGTGCTCGTGCGTGAGCACCTTGCCGACGTCGTGCAGCAGCGCGCCGCGCTTCGCGAGCTGCACGTCGAGCTTCAGCTCGGCCGCGATGATCCCCGCCAGCCAGGCGACTTCCTTCGAGTGCTCGAGAATGTTCTGCCCGTACGAGGTGCGGTAGCGCATCCGACCCACGAGCTTCACCAGCTCCGGGTGCATGCCCTTGATGCCGGTCTCGTACACCGCCTGCTCGCCCGCCTCGAGCACCGAGGCGTCCACCTCGGCGCGCGCCTTGTCCACTACTTCCTCGATCCGGCCCGGGTGGATGCGCCCGTCCGTGATCAGCCGCTCGAGGGCCAGCCGGCCCACCTCGCGCCGGACGGGATCGAAGCACGACACCACGACGGTGTCCGGGGTGTCGTCGATGATGACGTCCACACCGGTCGCCGCCTCGAACGCGCGGATATTCCGACCCTCGCGCCCGATGATCCGACCCTTCATTTCATCGGAAGGGAGGGCGACCGCGGACACCGTGGTCTCGGCGGTGGACTCGGGCGCGAGCCGTTGGATCGCGAGGGCGAGGATCTTCTTGGCCTCTTTGTCCGCGCTCCGACGCGCCTGCTCCTTCAGGTCCCGGGCGAGGGCGGCGGCATCGTTGCGGGCCTCATCCTCGAGGCGGCGCAGCAGCTCCTGCTTCGCCTCTTGGGCCGTCAGGCCGGCGATTTGTTCGAGCCGGGCGCGCGCCTCCAGCTCCTTGGCGGCGAGCGCCTGATCCCGATCCTCCAGCGCCCGGCCGCGCTGCTCGAGGCCCCGGGCACGCTCTTCCAGGCCGGCGATGCGCTGCTCGACCAGCTGCTCGTGCCGCTCGATGTCCCGGCGGCGGCGCGCGGACTCCTCCTCGAAGGCCTCGCGCGCCTGCATCAGCTCCTCCTTCGCGGCGAGGACGACGCGCTGTCGGGCTTCCCCCAGGAGCCGCTCGGTCTCCGCGGCGGCCGCACGCGCCGCCGCCTCCGCCGTTCGGCGCTCCACCCAGCGCCCGACCACATAGAACAGCACTCCCGCAGCGACGCCTCCGCCGAGGAGGGCTGAGAGTACCACCAGCCAGTCCGCCATAAGATCTATCTCCAGCATCACCCCGCCGGAGGCGGAGCGAGTGTCTTCTATCCGGGAAACACCATTTCTCAACCGACGACGGAGGACGGATGATTGATGACTGCTTTTCGCTTCCCCGGCGGCAGCAGCTTGGTCAGATCGTCCGCCAACGCGGCGAGCCGTGCCGCGACCTCGCGCTCGCCCTTCTTCGCCTGGAATAATTCGTTCGTGATGTCCAGCGCCGCCAGGATCGCTGCCTTGTGGGTTTCGACGATCGGGCCCTGCGACAAGACCTTCTTCAGCGCCTGGTCCACGTATGCGGCGACTTCCCGCGTGTACTCGGGCGCCAGGTCGGAGCGCACCGTATACTCCTCGCCGCCGATCATCACCTTGACCGCGTGCTTCTTGGTGCTCACTGAGGCCCCCCGCCGCTGGCACCCGGGGCGCTCCCACCCGCCGCCGCTCCGCCGCCCGTCGAGCGCACGCCTCCGTTGCCGCCGGCGTCGCGCGCTTGCTCCTCGAGAAACGTGAGGCGCGAGAGGAGGTCGTGGACCCGCACGCGCGCCGCCTCGACCCGCTGGCGCAACGTCTTGTTCTCCTGCTCCAGGTCCGCGACCCGGTTCCGCGTCTCGGCGTCGGGCTTGGCGGCGGACCCGCCGCCCCGCCCGCCACTCTCCTTCAGCTCCGCTTCGGCCTTGACGGCGCGCGCGCGCCACCCGGCCAGTTCGTCCGCCACGTGGCGAAGGATGGTCTCGAGCTGGTCGAGCACCTGCGCATCAGCTCTCTCTCCGTCGTACGCCAAGCTCACCCTCCAGAGCCTCGAGCCCGCGCGCCAACAGCGCATCCACGTCCCGCTCGCGCAGCGTCCGCTCGGGATCGCGGAACGTGCAGTGCCAGGCCACGCTGCGGTGCCCCGCCGGGATGCCCGGCCCCCGATACTCGTCGAACACCTCGAGCCGCTCGAGCAGCGGCCCCACGGTCCGCCGCAGAACGTCGGACACCTGGGCGGCGGTGACGCCCGGCGGAAGCACGAGCGCCAAGTCCCGCTCGACCGGCGGCTGCAGCGGCAGCGGCCGGTATACGCCCAGATCGGGTTGCGCGGCGGCTAGCCGCACCTCGAAACCGAACAGCGGCGCGGCCCACACCGGGGCGTCGGCCTCGAGGGGGCCGGCCCATCCCACCAACTGCCCGCCCCGTTCGACCGCCACCCAGCCGACCGCCCCGCCCGTTGCAGGGCGCACGTCGCACGACGGCGCCGCGACGGCTACCGCTAACGCAAAGTGGTACTTCAGGTCCCATATGTCCATATCAGGTACTTTCGCACCCTCCGACCAATGGGGTGGCCGCCGCGCTCCGGTGAGCACTCCGGCGACGGACGTCCATTCCTCGGGCCCCCCGCCCCCCGCCCCCGTCCCCGTCCCCTTCCGGAAGACGGTGCCCACTTCGAAGAGCCGGATATCACGATTCCGATTCGCCCAGTTGTACTCGATCCGCCGCACCAGACCGGGCACAAGCCGATGTCGCAGATGAGCCTCCTCGGCGGACAGCGGATTGAGGATCGGCACGGCGTCGGGGCCGTCCGGAGGCCCAAGCGGCAGCGTGCGGGCCTCGAGCAGGCCGGCGCGCACCAGCTGTTCTCGTATCCGGGCCCGGGCACGCTCGTCCGGGGCGTCCGGCACGGTGCCCGGCCGGTAGGGGCGCAGCTCGTCGGGGAAGGCGTCGTACCCCTTCGAGCGGGCGACTTCCTCGATCAGATCCACCTCGCGCGTCACGTCAGGGCGCCAGCCCGGAACCTGCACCGCGAGCCGCGCGTCTTTGGGCGCCACGAAGAACCCCACCGCGGTGAGCAAACGCTCCACCTCGGGGCGCTCTATGGTCACGCCGAGGAGCCGGCTGACGCGCTCGGGGCGGAGGAAGATCGTCCTCTCCTGCTGGGGCTGCGGCCACAGGTCGAGCGCCGGCGCGCGTACCTCACCTCCCGCCACGGCGATGATCAGCTCGATCGCCCGCCGCAACGCGTCCGGCATCCCGAGCATGTCGATCCCGCGCTCGAAGCGGTAACTGGACTCGCTCGACAGCTCCAGCGCCCGGCGGGTACGGCGGATGCGGGTCGGCTGAAAGTAGGCGCACTCGAGCACGAGATCTCTCGTGTCGGCGCTCACCTCCGACTCGGCGCTCCCCATCACGCCCGCGACAATGGTGGGGTGCTCGGCGTCGCAGATCGCGGTCATATCCGCGGTGAGGGTGCGCGTCACGCCGTCGAGCGTGACGATCTTTTCGCCGGGGCGCGCGCGCCGCACCACGACCGCGGGCCCACGCAGCCTCCCGAGGTCGAAGGCGTGGAGCGGCTGGTTCAGCTCGAACAGGATGTAGTTGGTGGCGTCGACGACGTTGTTGATCGGCCGCTGGCCCACCGCGGTGAGCCGGGCGGCGAGCCAGGTGGGGCTCGGCCCCACCCGCGCGCCGCGGATCACGGCGATCATGTAGCGGGGAGCTCCTTCGGGGTCCTCGAGGCGGACTTCCACCCCGTCCACCACACCTGTGGCGGACTGGCGGACGGGGGGACGGGCGGACAGTCCGGCGGTCCGGCTGTCCGCCGGTCCGCCCGGTATGGCGGGGAGCTTGACCACCGCACCGATCGACGCGCCCAGCTCGCGCGCGACTCCCTTGTGACACAGCAGATCGGGGCGATTCGCCGGCACGTCGATCACGATCTGGTGATCGCCGATTCCCATGGCGTCGATGAAGCGGGTTCCCGGTGCGGCCGTGGTGTCGAGCTCGAGGATCCCCGTATGGTCAGCGCCGAGACCGAGCTCCTTCGCGGAGCAGAGCATGCCGTTCGACTCGACGCCGCGGATCTTCTTCCGCTCAAGCTTCACCCCTCCGGGCAGCACCGCGCCCACCGGGGCATAGGGGTAGATCTTGCCGGCCTGCACGTTGGGCGCGCCGCACACGACTTCGACGGGCCCCCCCCTCCCCCCGCCCGCGCTCCCGCCCCCACGGTCCACGAGGCAGAGCGACAGGCGATCGGCGTCGGGGTGCTTCTTCACCTCCAGCACGCGGGCGATCAGGACGTCGCCCAGGTCCTGATGCAGCGGGACGACTGCGTCGACGGCGGCGACGTGGAGCGTCAGGCGGTCCGCGACGTCGCGCGCGTCGAGCGGGCGGTCCAGCAGCGCCTCGAGCCAGCGACGCGAGACGATCAACGTGCTCCTCCCGCGAACTGCGCGAGGAATCGCACGTCGCTCTCGAACAGCACCCGGATGTCGGGAATCCCGTGGCGGCTCATCGCAATGCGCTCGGGGCCCATGCCCCACGCGAAGCCGGTGTAGCGCTCGCTGTCCACGCCGCAATTCTCGAGCACCGCGGGGTGCACGAGCCCCGAGCCGAGGATCTCCATCCAGCCGGTCTGCTTGCACGTGGGGCACCCCACACCCTTGCAGATCTGGCACTGCACGTCCATCTCGGCCGACGGCTCGGTGAATGGGAAGTACGAGGGCCGGAACCGCACCCGTGTGTCCGGGGCGAAGAACTTGCGCGCGAACGTCGCCAGGGTCGCCTTGAAATCCACGAACGTGATCCCCTCGTCGACGGCGAGTCCTTCGATCTGCTGGAACACCGGAGCGTGCGAGGCATCGAACGGGTCGCGACGGTACACCTGCCCCGGGATCACGACCCGGATGGGCGGTGGGTAGCGCTCGAGGGTGCGGATCTGCACGGGCGAGGTATGGGTGCGCAGCAGGATGTCCCCGCTCAAATAGAACGAGTCCTGGGCGTCGAGCGCCGGATGATCCTTGGGGAAGTTGAGGGCGAAGAAGTTGTACCGTTCGGTCTCGGCCTCGGGACCCACGGCGCGCGTGAACCCGAGCTCGCGGAAGATCTCACAGATCTCGTCCACGACCTGGGTGACGAGGTGGAGCCCGCCCCGCCAGCCGGCGCGGCCGGGCATGGTGAGATCCACGCCCGTGACCGTGCCGGCGGCGCGCTTGAGCTCGCCCTCACGGGCGGCGAAGGCGGCCTCGAACGCGCGCTTCAGCGCGTTCGCACTCGCGCCGACCTCCTTCTTGGAGGCCGGGTCGAGCTTGGGTATGCGCCCGAGAATCTGGGTGAGCGCGCCGACTCTGCGTCCGAGGATCTCGGTCTTCAGTCCCGAGAGCCGGCGCTCGTCCGCCTGCGGAATTTCCTTCAGACGCTCCCGCAGCTCGGCGAGGGCTGCCAGGAGGTCGCGCATGGTCAGAGCGCCTGCTTGGCGACCTCCGCGAGCTGCTCAAACGCGACGGGGTCGCGGACGGCGAGATCGGCGAGCACCTTGCGGTTGATCTCGACGCCCGCCTTGCGGAGTCCGTTCATGAGCCGGCTGTAGGACAACTGGTGCAGCCGCGCGGCCGCGTTGATGCGCGTGATCCAGAGCCGGCGAAAGTCGGCCTTCTTGCGGCGCCGGTCCCGGTACGCGTACTTCTGGGCGCGCTCGACGGACTCCTTCGCCGCCTTCCACAGTTTGGACCGCCCGCCGAAGTAGCCCTTGGCGAGCTTCATGATCTTGTTCTTGCGCTTCAGGCGCGCGACGTTGCTCTTGACGCGGGGCATGGGGGGATCGCTCCTTACGCCATCAGCAGGCGCTTGAGGCGTCGTTCGTCGGCGTGCGACACGAGCGCCGGCTTGCGCAGGTGGCGCTTCCGCTTGGGGTGCTTCTTGGTCAGGATGTGGCTCTTGTAGGCGTGGTACCGACGCAGCCGGCCGGTCCCTGTCAGCCGGACGCGTTTACGGAGCGCCCGCTTGGATTTCTGTTTCGGCATCTCGTCCTCCCCGGGCTCGCGCCCGGGGTTAGTTGTCATTTGGGGGCAAGCACCATCGACATGTTGCGGCCCTCGAGCTTCGGGTCCTGCTCGATCTTGGCGATGTCCTTCAGCTCGTTGGCGACCCGGTCCAGCACCTCGCGTCCCAGGTCGATGTGGGCCATCTGCCGGCCCCGGTACATCATCGTCACCTTGACCTTGTTGCCGTCCTGCAGGAACTCTCGCGCGTGTCGAGTCTTGAAGGCGAAGTCATGATCGTCGATCCCCGGCCGGTATTTCACTTCCTTGAGGTGGATGACGTGCTGCTTTTTCTTCGCCGCCCGCGCCGCCTTCGCCTGCTCGAACTTGAACTTCCCGTAGTCCATGATCTTCGCGACCGGGGGTCGCGCGAGCGGCGCCACCTCGACCAAGTCGAGGCCTCGCTCCTGCGCCGCGGCCAATGCTTCCTCGACGGTCAGCACGCCGAGCTGCGCTCCGTCGGGGGCGATCACGCGGATCGGGCTGATCCGGATCTGCCGGTTGACTCGGATGCGCGGCGCTTTGTTGTTCGGGCTTTCGATCGCCAGGTGCCGTTCTCCTCCATAGGGAAAGAAAAAGCGGACTCCAGCTGCCCAGGAATCCGCGTGACCTCATGCGTCATCCGTGTTCCGTCATCCATACGTGACCGATGACGAAGACCGACGACGGACGACCTCTCGAACCCTAGAGCACTCCCCGATTCGGAGAGGCAGCGGGTGAGGCGCACGCGGCGCCCGCTTGCCGAATTGTCGGGGCTAAGTTAGCCCGCCAGAAGCGGGTCCACAAGTGCAAACGCCTTGCCGTCACGCCCCAACCGACCGGCCACCACCGCGGGATCGTGCTCGAAGAACAACAGCCACCCTTCCCCTTCCGCCCGTGCATAGAGTCGCCGCTTCGACTCGAGGGTCACGAGCGGCTCCAGGTCGTACCCCATGATCCAGGGGAGCGGCAGATGGGCGCTCGTGGGGACGAGGTCCGCGAGAAAGCACACCCGCTCACCGCCGCTCTCGACCACTACCGATTGGTGATACGGCACGTGCCCCGGCGTCGGCAGGCAGCGGATCCCGGGGAGCGGCTCCGCCTCCCCGTCGATGAGCGTGAACGGCACCCGCTCGAAGTTGTGCGGGAGGTAGCTCGCCGCGGTGCGCTCGTTGGTGTGCCGGGCAAACTCGAGCTCTCCCTTCTGGACCACGTAGGTCGCCCGTGGAAAGGTGATCCGAATGGCCCCTCCCGCGCCTCCACCACCTCCACCCCCCTCCCGATAGGTATTGCCGCCCGCGTGATCGAAATGGAGGTGGCTGTCGATCACCCAGCGGACGTCGGCGGGGGCATGGCCGAGCTCCGCGAGCGCATCCTCGAGCCGGGTGCGCCCGTCCTTCCCATCGTTCGCGACCCCGTAGATGTCCTTGAACTTGTCGTTTTCCTTGTTGCCGAGCCCCGTGTCCACGAGGACCAGCCCGTCGTCGTGCTCGACCAGCAGACAGCGCAGCGCCAAGGGAATGCGGTTCTTGTCATCGGCCGGAATGCGGCGCTGCCACAGCGGTTTCGGCACGACGCCGAACATGGCGCCGCCGTCGAGGGCTTGGCGGCCGGCCTCCAGGGCGTGACATCGGAGGCGGCCCACCTGGAAGGTCGTGTGGGCCATCAGAATTCGGAATGCGGAATGCGGAATGCGGAATTGACGTGAGAGTTCGCTCGCGGCTCGACCTCTCCACTGACATTCCGCATTCCGCATTCCGAATTCCGCATTCGATGGCGCGGCCTCTCATGCACCTCGATCAGCTGCTCCAGCGTCTCGACCCCCCGCTCCCGCGCCCGCCCGATCAGCGCCCGCAGGATGTGAGCGGTGGCGAGGGCATCCCCGAAGGCGCGATGGCGTGCCGGGTTCTCGACGCCGAAGAACGCCGCCACGTGATCGAGCCCACGGTGGCGCAGCTCGGGCACGAGGCGGCGCGTGAGGCGAACCGTGCAGAGGGGCTTGCCCCCCGGTACGGGGACCCCGGCCGCGACGCATTCGGCTGCGAGGAAGCGCCAGTCGAAGCGGGCGTTGTGGGCAACGAACACGCCGGCGTCGAGCGCGTATCCGAGACCTGCCACCACGTCCCCGAAACGGGGGCGACCGGCGACCAGGCCGTCGGTGATGCCGGTGAGGCGCGTTACCCACGGAGGAATCGGGGTCCCCGGATCGAGCAACGCCTCGAAGGCGAGGTGGATGGTTCCGCCCTCGAGGATCGCCACCGCCACCTCGAGGATCCGCCCGCCGTTCTGCGCCCGCACCCCGGTCGTTTCCACGTCCACCACGGCGAAGCGGGCGTGCTCGAGGGACTCGGGGCCCGGGCTAGAGGTCATCCCGCCGGAGTGGCAACGACATGCAGCGGGGACCGCCGCCGCCGCGCACCAGCTCGCTCCCGTCCATCGTGATCACCGCCCGCTCACCGTCGTCCAGCGTCTCCTCACCCGTCAGCAGGTTCACGGCGGAGACCGTCTTGAACCCCGCATGCTCGAGCTCCCGCAGCGTGGCCTCGTTGCGGGCGTAGGTGACCGTCACGCCGGGCCGCACCGCGAAGAAATTGCAGGCCGAGGACCACTGCTCGCGCTCCTGCAGCGAGCGGTCCGAGCCCCCGCAGAACGCCGGCTCGAGCGGGTGGTCCACCGCCTGCATGGCGGCGAAGAAGTTGGGCATCTCCTTCACCCCCTTCGATTTCTTGCGGCGGTGCAGCACGGCGAGCCGCTCCGGCCCGACGAAATGCGGCGGATAGACGCAGCACAGCTCGCGGTCGAGCTGCGTAAAAATCATGTCCAAGTGGATCGCGGTGCGCTCGTTCGGGAGGACCACGACGATCACGTCCTTGACGCCGCAATGCTCGAACACGAGATCGCACAGGTGGTCGAGCGCCGCGGGGCTCGAGCGCTCGCTGAACCCGAGCAGCAGCAAGTCGGGGCGCACGGGGTGCACGTCCCCGCCTTCCAGCGTGTAGTTGTTGCGCTTCTCTTCCGACCCGTCGTACAGGATCCCGGCGTTCTCGAGACACGGGTGGTAGCGGAACAGCGCCTTGACGAGGAGCTCCTCGGTCCAGCGCACGCCGTAGCGCATCGAGCCGATGATCGAGTGCTCGCCGATCACGATCCCCACATCGCGCGTGAAGAAGAGATTGGGAAGCGGCGGCAGCGCGAAGCCGGTCTCGTTGAGCGCGCGGGCGATCGGCCCGGCGTCTTCCAGGGCGCCCTCGATCATCAGGCCGACGAGCGCCTCGGGCGAGAGGGCGGCGAGCTGCTTCGCCAGGGCGTCCGACGGCACCACCTCGAGCGCGCGGGTCACGAGGAACTCGCGCACGTCCGGACGCGCCACCAGCTCCGTCAGGAGCGTGCGCACCTCGTACACCTGGGCGAACCGCTCCAACACCGCCACGAACCGCCGGTGCTCGCGCTGGGCGAGCTCCAGGTCGATGATGTCGTCGTACAGATAGTCTTCCCGGTTGCCGGGAGTGACGGCGACCAGCTCGCGGCCGGGGGTATGTACCAGCACCGTCCGCAGCGGGCCGATTTCCGAGGTGACGTGGACGCGGGCCATGGGCGGAATCTAACAGTGCGGAATGGGGAATTCGGAATGCGGAATGTCAATGTGAGTGTCGCTCAGCGAACGACCTCTCCTGCCAATTCCGCATTCCGCATTCCGCACTCCGCATTGGTCTTTCATCGGTTCGCCAACGCGAAACTGAGCGTCTCAAGCTCGAGCGCCATATTCACCGACTTCACCGCCACGTCGCCGGGCACCGCTAGCTGCACCGGGGCGAAGTTGAGGATGGCCTTCACGCCCGCGCGCACCAGCCGGTCCACGACCTCCTGCGCCGACTCGGCGGGCGTCACGACGATGGCGATGTCGCTGGGCTCCTTCACGAGGTCGGCGTCCAGGTGGCGGATGTCGCGCACCACGAGGCCGTTCCAGCGGGAGCCGATCTTCTTCGGGTCTTTGTCGTATATCGCGGCGACGTGGAAGCCGCGCTGCCGGAAACCGGGATATTGCACGAGCGCGCTGCCGATGCGGCCCGCGCCGACGAGCACGACGCGGTAGGTGCGTCGCAGGCCCAGGATATCGCGGATCCGGGCGGTGAGCTCGGGGACGGAATAGCCCAGGCCGCGCTTGCCGAACGAGCCGAAGAAGGAGAGGTCTTTGCGCACCTGCGCCGACGTCGTGCCGCCGCGCCGGGCCAGCTCGGCGGAGGAGATCGTGGTCTGGCCTTGCGCGTCGAACTGCTCGAGGAACCGGAGGTACAGGGAGAGCCGCCGCACTGTGCTCTCGGAGATCTTCCTCATATTGTGAATTATTTCACAATCCAGCGCTCCACCGCAAGAGCCGCACGAACACGTCGGCGGGGAGCGTCTCGGGACGCACCGCCGGATCGACCCCGAGCGCCGCCAGTCCCGCCGCCACGACGGCGGCGGAGCGCCCCGTGACCGCCATCGCCACATTGCGCAGCTGCTTGCGTCGCCGGGTGAAGCAGGCCGTGACGAACGCGCGGAACGCCGCGATCTCTCCCGGCGCGACGAGCGGCTGGGCGCGCGGCGTGAGGCGCACCACGGCGCTCCTGACCTTGGGCGGCGGCGTAAACGCCCCCGCGCGTACGGTGAAGAGCCGCTCCACGCGACACACGGCCTGCACTCCCACGGAAAGGGCGCCGTACGCTTTCGACCCCGGGGACGCGGCGAGGCGGTCAGCGACCTCGGCCTGGACGAGAAACACGATGCGCCCCGGGAGCGGCGGCGCGAGGGCTTTGTCGATCAGGGGAGAGGTGATGGCATAGGGGATGTTGCCGACGATCTTGAAGTGCGGAGTGTGGAGTGCGGAGTGCGGAGTGACGAGGGCGTGCCAATCGACCCGGAGCGCATCGCCATGAACGACGGTGAGTCTATCTATTCCGCATTCCACATTCCGCACTCCGCATTCGTGCGCCAGTCGGCGATCCTTCTCTATAGCGATCACCCACCGCACGCGTGGGGCCAGGACGGCCGTGAGGGTTCCCGTCCCCGCCCCGATCTCGACCACGACGTCGTCGGGCGCGGGCTCGAGCGCGTCGACGATGCGTTGCAGGATGTTCCGGTCGATGAGGAAGTGCTGGCCGAGCCGCTGGTCCGGGATCACACCTTGAGGATGACGACCGTGCGGTCATCGGCGGGCGGCGCGCCGCCCGTGAAGCCGGCGAGGTCGGCGTGCACGGACTCGAGGATTTCGCGCGCCGGACGGTCCTTCAATCGGGCCACGTGGCCGAGCACGCGTTCCTCGCCGAATCGTTCGCCGCGTCCGTCCCCCCCCAGCGCCTCGGCGACGCCGTCGGTGAAGAGACAGATGATCGCCTCGCGCCGCGCCCACGTGCGCACGATATCCGCGCCCGGCGCGGTGGCGAGACCGAGCGGCGGGCGCGTGGCCTCGAGCCGGACTGCCTCGCCCGTCCGCGTCGACACGAGAAACGCATGCGGATGCCCGGCGTTGGCGAAGGTGATCCGTCCGACGTTCGGGTCGACCACGGCGTAGAACACCGTGAGGAACATCTCGGTGCTCGCGAGCTCATCGGCGAGCGACTCCTCGAGGCGGCGGAGCACCTCGGTCGGCGTTTCGGCCGATTCGGCGTGGATACCGGAGGCCGCCATGACGAGCGCCATGATCAAGGCGGCGCCGAAGCCGTGGCTCGTCACGTCGCCGATCATCACGCCGATGCGGCCGGCCCGGAGGTTGAGCAGGTTGTAGAAATCGCCGCCGACCGACTCCGCCTGACGGCAGCGCGCGGCGACATCCACGCGCGACGCGACCACGAGCGGCGACGGCAGCAGCTTGAGCTGGAGATCGCGCGCCAGCTCGAGCTCCCGAAGCACGCGCTGCTGCCCCAGGTCGCGGGCGACGAGTCGGGCGTTTTCGATCGCCGCGCCGATCTGGTTCGCGATCGCGGCCACGAGCTTCCGGTCGCCGGCGGTGAACGCGTCTCCCCCCACCCGGTCCGTCAGGTTGATCACGCCGATCGGCTTGCCGCGCGCGCCCGGCGCGGCGTACAGGACCGGGACCGACAGGAACGCCTGGCCGCGGTAGTTGCGGCCGTCGGGGCAGCCGGGATTCGCCGCCGTCGAGTCCGTGGGGTCGTAGCTCACGATCCGCATCTCACGGAACACGCGGGCCGCGACCGAGCAGGGGTCGTCCACCTCGATGGGCTCCACCTCCTGCGGGTCCATGCCGCGCGCGGCCACGATCCGCAGCATCTTCTGCTCGGCGTCGTACACGAGGAGGGTCGCGCGGCGGGCCCCGACCACCGTCGATACCTCGCGCAGAATCCGGTCGGCCGCTTCGTCCAGCCGGATCGTGTGGCCGAGGATC
>QHTS01000349.1 GCA_003220905.1 Gemmatimonadota bacterium
ACGAAGAAGGGCCGGCGGCCGAGCTTCGTGGACGCGGCGGTGCCGGAGGTCGCGATTCCGCTCTACGACCGCTTTGTCGCGCTCATCAGGGAGCGGGGAGCGGGGAGCGGGGTGCAGGTCGCCACTGGAGAGTTCGGCGCGATGATGGAAGTGGAGCTCGTGAACGATGGGCCGGTCACCCTGATCCTCGAGAAATGATCGTTCTGGCGAGCGGATCCCCGCGTCGACGCCAGCTGCTCGAGATGATCGGACTCGAGTGCCGCGTGGTGCCGCCCGACGTGGACGAGGCCCTCGGGCCGTCCGAGCAACCCGAGGGATACGTGACGCGGCTGGCGCGCGAGAAGGCGACGACGGTGGCGCGGCGCGAGCGGGGGGCCATCGTGCTCGCGGCCGACACGACCGTGGTGCTGCGGGGCGCGATCTTCGGGAAGCCGGCGAGCCCGGAAGAGGCGGTGGAGATGCTGCGGCAGCTCGAGGGGCGCAAGCATCAGGTGATGACGGCGGTCGCGGTGGCGCTGGATGGGCGGGTGGAGCACGCCCTCGACGTGACCGACGTGACCTTCCGGCCGCTCACCGACGCCCAGATTGCCGCGTACGTGGCGACGGGGGAGCCGCTCGACAAAGCCGGCGCGTACGCGATCCAGGGCAAGGGCGCGGCGCTGGTCGAGGGGATCCGCGGGGACTTTTTCGGGGTGATGGGATTGCCGCTGCGGCTCGCGCTCGAGCTGCTCGAACGCTTCGGGGTGCGTTACTCATTTGGGAAAGCGGACACGGGTTCTCGTGCTACGCGTCCCTAAGGGGCGACGACGTAAGTAGCGACCCAGAAACCCACTTAGGATGCCCTACGATTGACGACCGTGCCCCCTGGAACCGTAGGGGGCACGTCGCGTTAGATCGTGCTCATGGGCACCACGAGTTACCCCCCTTCGTGGGGCTCCACGCCCCCCTCGCGCACTTCCTCTTGGCTGCGGCGCTCAAAGGTTTTCAGGATCGGGGTCCGGCTTCCTGTCCGTGCACTTCAACGGCACCACCTCACCACCTATCGCCCGATTGGACGTCCGTGATCTTCGTGCACGGGATCGCGACGTGGGCCTCTTGCATTGCCCACGGGTGGATTCGGCTGAGCGACCAACTCCTCCCGACGTCCTGTTGACCCCGCTCGGCGTCATCGTGCGGGTCGCGGTGCGCCGCCCGGCTGGGTTGTTCTACGAGATGGGGAAGGTGTGCCCTACCGCTTCACCCGGTAGACGGGGAGCTTCTTCGCTTTCCCCTTGACCTGAATCGGGTCGAGCGTTTCGACGCTCGGGGGCTGCTTCAGCTGCTCGAAGAACGGCTCCGAGATCAGGATCTCGTTCGGCCCGGCGCTCGAGCAGAGGCGGGACGCGGTGTTCACCGCGTCGCCGATCACCGTGTATTCCAGCCGGCGGTCCGAGCCGATGTTGCCCGCGAACACTTCGCCGAAATTGATCCCGACCCCGATGCCGAGCTCGGGGCGACCCTGCTCCTTCCACTTCGTGTTGAGCCGTTCGAGGGCCGCCAGTTGGTCGAGGGCGCACCTCATGGCGCGATCGGCGTCGTCCTCGTGCGCCATGGGCGCGCCCCACAACGCCATGATCGCGTCGCCCATGAACTTGTCGAGCGTGCCGCCGTGCTCGAACACGACCTCCACCATCTCGGTGAAGTACTCCGTGAGCAGCGTGGCGATGTCGTCCGGGCTCATCGTCTCCGACATCGGGGTGAAGCCGCGGATGTCCGAGAAGAAAATCACGACCGGTCGCTTTTCACTCGGGAGCCGGCCCGCATCCTGCTGCTGCGCGATCACCTGCGCGATGTTGGGCGAGAAGTAGCGCTGGAAGTTCGAAAGCACCAGCGCCTCGCGCCGCATCTGTTCCGAGCGCTGCGAGTTTTCGATTGCTACCGCGGCGAGGGAGCCGAACGCGATCAGGAACTTGAGGTCGTCGTCGGAGAAGGAGTGCGTCGCGGTGAGGTTGTCCACGTACAGGATGCCGAGCACCTTCTGGTCGGTGCCCATGAGCGGCGTGCACATCGCGCTCCGCACGCTCTGGATCAGGATCGACTTCCCTTTGAACCGCTCGTCGGCCGCCGTGTTGTCCGACAGGATGGCCACGCGGTCTTCGACCACCTTGCGGGCGATCGACTGCGGCACGTGCTTCGAAGCGGACGACTGCGCCGTCCGCCCCCTCGAGATCCGGGGCACGAGCTCGCCGGAGGTGGCCTCGAGCAGCAGGATCGAGACGCGGTCCACGTTCATCACCTGGAACGTGAACTCGACGACCTTATCGAGCAGCCGGTCGAGCTCTTGCTGCTTGGACAGCTCCTTCGAGATCTCGAGCAGCAGCTCGAGCTTCTTCTCCCGCAGCTCTTCGAGCGACTTGGCGGTGACCTTGAGATGCGACGCTCCCGATGGCGCGGCGGTCACGATCGCCGGCACGCCGCCCGACACGCTCACCGGCAGCTGGCGCACGATCGTTCCGCCCGTCGGTTTCGCCCCCGTGAACTCGGCCGACACCGAGGGCACCACCTGGGGGCGTGCCGCCGGCGCGCTGACCTCTTTCACGCGGAACGCCACCTTGCCGAAGGTGATGACGTCGTTTTCGGCGGCGATCGCCTCGGTGATCCGGGCGCCGTTCAGGAAGGTGCCGTTCGAGGAACCGGCGTCCTTGACCTTCACGCCGCCGTCGGTGAGGGCCACTTCGGCGTGCCGGCGGGAGATCGTGGGGTCGTAAATCGGGACGTCGCTCGTCACCGCGCGCCCGACGACGATGGTGCGACCAGGCTGCAGGTCGATGGACTGCTCGCCCGTCGTGCTCAGCAGCTTAAACACAAGCGCAGAATATACTTTACCGGTCTCTCCGGGCGAGGGGGGGCGCTTGAATCTCGCTTGAGAGTAGCGGTTTACGCTCGAGCCGACCGAACACGAGGCTGTCATGACCCGCTCGATCGTCACCATTCCTCTCCTGCTGTCGCTCGCGCCCCCGGTTCGCGCCCAGCAGGGTGTCCCGGCACCGAACGCTCCGAAGACGGCGGGAGCGCGTTCGGCGTCAAAGCACGATTCCGGCGCTGGCTCAGCCCCGTGGTCGCGGCGGCGGAGGCGCCTGCTTCGACTAACCTCGGCGGAGAATAAACGTCATGCGCATCCCGGCGGTGCGCCGCCCCCGGCCC
>QHTS01000350.1 GCA_003220905.1 Gemmatimonadota bacterium
CGAGCGGCAGGGTCGCGTTCGATGGACCGCACGCTCGCCGTCACCCGGGCAAGAGCGCCCCTCGGCGCCTTGGGCTGGTCATGCCGCACACCGCCCGCGACGCGAATCGCCGTAGCCGCCACCTGGATGGCGAGCTCCTCCCACGTCACGTCGCTGGATGCCACGACCCCCGCCGCAGCGCGTGCGACCAGCGCGGACAACTCCCGTACCGCCGGCAGCCGCGACACACGAAAGCGCCGCTGGCCCCGGGTTGCGCCTGCGTCAGCGGCCAACCCGTCGAACCAGTCGGGCGCGTATCGGAAGGCCACGCAGCGGTCGCCCGCCGCGTGCTCGTGCCCGCATTCGAAGCATTGACCGGCGTTCCCCAGCAGGAACGAGCCGGGCGTCATCAGATCGCGCCCCAGTGGCGTGCGATACTGAAAGCTGCCGACCACCACGACCCCGATCGAGACCTGCGCGTGCCGCTCTTCGAACGGACGGTCCGCCGGGCCGAGCGTGCACATCACGTCGTCCGCCGACCAGCCGTCGCCCCTGGCCACGAGTTGGCAGGCGGTTCGGCCCGGGGCTCCGCTTGTGGCCCGTCGGGCTAACGCGTGATCCAAGTCGACCGCAATTTTTCCCAAGACGCCACACCGCCTGCTCGGTAACGTGCTTGAACATCAGCAGGCCGGGGCGGAGCTCGCAACCCCGGTCGCACCTGGACGAACGGAGGACACGATGAGTACTGTCTCGGGGCTCGACCCGAACGTCGCCGCGCGACTCGTCGACGAGGGTTACGGACCGGGTGCCTGGCATGGCCCAAACTTGAAGGCGGCCCTCACCGACATCGCGCCCCGCGCGGCGTTCTGGCGACCGGGCCCCGGCCGCCACAATGTCGCCGAGATCGCGCTGCACCACGCCTGGTGCGTCCGCTCGGTGATCGGCCGACTGACGGGCGATCCCCCCGAGCCGTTCGTGCTCGAGGGCGAGGATTGGTTCGACGTGGGCGGGCGTCTCGGCTGGCCCGAAGTCGCGGCCCTCGTGGACGAGCAGCAGCGCCGGCTCGCTGCGGTCATCACCGATATCGGCGCCGGCCGGATCCAGTCGCCGCTCAGCGAACGCGAGCGGTTCGACCTCGTGCTCGGTATCACCTGCCACGCGGTCTACCATGCAGGACAGGTCCAGCTGGTCAAGGTGCTGGGCGCGGCCCGAGCGTGAGCTGGCGGACCGGTGTGAAGAGCCGTCGGGGGTCGGGCCGCCAGACCGGGTAGCGGTGCCGGTCACGTCCCGTCGGCGGGGCTTGACGGCCGGCTCGTCGCCTCTTATATAACCTGAAAGTTATGCAAGCAAATCGCCTGGACGCGACCTTCGCCGCGCTGGCGGATCCCACCCGGCGGGCCATCCTCGCCCGCCTCGCGTCGGGTGAGGCGTCCGTGACCGAGCTGGCCGAGCCGTTCGCGATGAGCCAGCCCGCCATCTCCAAGCATCTCAAGGTGCTGGAGCGCGCCGGTCTGATTTCGCGCGGTCGCGACGCGCAGCGGCGGCCCCGCCGACTCGAGCCCAAGCGGCTGGGCGAAGCCACCAAATGGTTGGAGCGTTACCGCCGGCTCTGGGAAGGCAACTACCAGCGCCTCGACGCCCTGCTCGAGCAGCTGAAAGCCAAGGAGAAAAAATGGGAACCCTGAAACTCACCACGCCTTCGGACCGCGAGATCGCCATGACGCGCGTCTTCGATGCGCCGCGGCAGCTGGTCTTCGACGCGCATACCAAACCCGACCTGGTCAGGCAGTGGCTGCTGGGCCCCCCGGGCTGGTCCATGCCGGTGTGCGAGATGGACGTGCGGGTCGGCGGCAAGTACCGCTACGTGTGGCGGCACGATCGGGAAGGAACCGAGATGGGGATGGGTGGCGTGTACCGCGAGATCGTAGCGCCCGAGCGGATCGTCAACACGGAGAAGTTCGATGAGTCGTGGTACCCGGGCCAGGCCGTGGATACGCTCGTCCTCGTCGAGCAGCGCGGCAAAACCACCCTCACCCTGACGGTGCGCTACGAGTCGTGGGAGGCGCGCGATGCGGTCCTCAAGTCCGGTATGGAGAGCGGCGTGGCGGCGAGCTACGACCGGCTGGCCGAGCTGTTGGCGTCGACACCGGCTCGGGGACGCGCATGAACGGCGCGGGCACGCCTCCCCTCCCCCTCCCCCTCCGTGCCTGGCTGGGCGGCGTCCTGCACCGCGGCAATCCATCCTAAGGAGAGCTATATGCAGAAGATCGT
>QHTS01000351.1 GCA_003220905.1 Gemmatimonadota bacterium
GTGGGAGTGCGGGTGTTAACTGCGTGACGCGGGCAGTGGGTAACGTGCCGGAGCCGTGGCCGCGCCCATCAATGACAGGCGTCGGTGCCCGAATCGGTGGTTTGACCGGCGACTGGGATGAACTGCCACGAGTACGACCCGTCGCCCAGCGTGAGCTTCAACACGCCGTACACGCCACTGATGTGCGCTTCGCTGTTCGCGATGACGAGCGTGACCGGAGAATCGAGCCCCTCTCCCCCTGTGCCCACGATGAACTCGCGGATCCCATTCACCGGATCCGCCGCCCCGGCCGGGTCCTGCGCCGCGAACCGCTCGTATTCACGCATGTGCGCGTTGATGATCAACTCCGCTCGAGCGGCGTAGAGATCGTTCCACAGCGGCTTCACCGACGAGGTCGGGAAGAACGTGGTGTCCTGGGTCGAATAGAACCGTGGCTTGTGGAACATCGCCACGACGCACTGTTTCGTAGTCGCCGTGAGGTCGCCCCTGAGCCATGTCTCCTGCGGCGAGCCGGCCACCATCGAGATGAAACTGTTGAGCATGATGATGTGCCACGCCCCCTTATCGAAGCTGTAGTATCCCTCCCCCGGATTGCCTGGCCCCGGATACGCAGCGTTACCGGGAGCACCGAAGTATCCGAAGTACCCGTCCGCCGTGGCGCTCGAGTCGTAGTCGTGGTTCCCGGGCAACGGGTATGTGCGAGACTTCTGGCGACCCCACGTGGGATCGTAACAGCTCGCGTAGCTTGTCGCCGTCCCGCCGGGGGCGGCGTTGTCGCCGAGCGCGAACACGAGCGACCCAGGGATGGTTTTGACGATCGAGTCGAGGATCGCTGCTGTAGCTTCATCATTGGTGCGGTCGCAGCGCGCGATGTTGCCGGCGCCAACCAGAGTGACCACCTGGCTGGAGACCGTCACCGTGAGGGTCCCCGATCCTGCCGCTCCGTCCTTGTCCGTGACCGTCACCCGCACGGTGTTCGTGCCGGCGGCACTGTAGGAGTGGGAGGCCGTGATCGGACTCGACGGACTCGATGTGCTGCCGGTCGTCGGCGACGAGCCGTCGCCCCAGTCGATCGCATACGCCCAGGGTGCATCGGTGCCGCCGTCGCTGAACGTCGCGTGGAGCGTGACGGGACTGCCCACCGCCACGGTCTGATCGGGTCCGGCGTTCACCGCCGGCGGCCCGTTCGCGATCGTCGCGGTCGTCGTCGCGGCCGGGCTCGAGGCGCCGCGTGCATCGGTGACCGTCAACGTCACCGTGTAGGTCCCGTTGTCGGTGTAGGTGTGGCTCGGGTTGACGCCGGTTCCGGTGCTCCCGTCGCCGAAGCTCCAGGCATACGCCAGCGGGTCCCCGTCCGGATCGGACGAGCCGCTGCCATCGAAGCTGACGGATCCACCTTCCACCCCGGAGTATGGTCCGCCGGCGTTGGCGGTGGGCGCGTGATTCGCGCCTGACGGCGGCGCATCGTGACACGAGCCGCTTCCCGTGTCGGTGAAGGTCTTGCCGGCAATGGGGACGAACTGCCAGTCGTAGCCGGCGGAGCGCAGCGTCAGCTTGAGGACTCCGAGGGTCGTGTTGTTGAGCACCTCGGAGTTGGGCACCGGCGGGTAGACCACAAACAGACCGCCTCCGCCGGTACCGGCGACGAACTCGCGGATCCCCTGGGCCGGATCTGCGATGCCGGTGGCCGTCTGCGGGGCGAAGCGCTCGTAGTCGTGATCGTGCCCGACGATCACCACTTCCGCTCCTGCGTCGTACAGATCCTGCCACAGCGGCTGCGTCTCGATGTGGGGCCCTTCGTTGCCGGAACTGAAGAGCGGATGATGCCAGTAGGCGAGCGTGCAGCGCTTCGGGTTGCTGGCGAGATCCGTCCGCAGCGCCACGATATGCCAGTCGCCCAGGTTGTAGCTGTAGTAGCCTTTGCCTGACGGGCCGGCGGCCGCGCCAAAGTAATTGAAGTACCCGCTCGCGCCCGGCGTGTTGTAGTCGTGATTGCCCGGCACCGGCCGGGTCCGGGCCTTGTGCCGGCCCCACGTCGGGTTGTAGCAGTTGGTGTAGTCGCTGCTCGTGCCGTCGGGGTACGCGTTGTCGCCGCCCGCGAACACGGTCCCCGGGATGCCGTCGAGCAGGTTCGCGGTGAGTGAATCTCCGTTCTTGGTACACTCGGCGATATCGCCGGCGCCGACCAGGACGGCAGGGGCGACTACGTGGACGACGAGCGTGTCCGCCCCTATTGCCCCGGCGCTGTTGGTCACAGTGACGCGCACGCTGTCGAGGCCGAGCGCCGAATAGACATGCGCGGCGGTGATCGGAGTCGCCTGGCTCGCGGCGGTACCGGTGCTCAAGGTGCCGTCGCC
>QHTS01000352.1 GCA_003220905.1 Gemmatimonadota bacterium
CTTCACTTCGCGGCGCTCGTAGAAGCTCACGGCGCCGACCAGACGGTACGGGATCCCCCGAAACCGGAACGCCTCTTCGAGCGGTCGCGACTGCGCGTTGGTGCGGTACAGGACCGCCATCCCCTCGTACGCCACGTCGCCGTCGGCCGCCCGGCGGCTGAGCTCACCGGCGAGCCACTCTGCCTCGTCCCGCTCGTCCGCCGCGGTGAGCAGAGTGACGGGCTCCCCGCCCTGCGTCGCCGTGAACAGCGTCTTGCCGAGCCGGCGGGCGTTTTCCGCGATGACGCCGTTCGCCGCGTCGAGGATCACCTGGGTGGACCGATAGTTCCGCTCGAGCTTGATGAGGGTCGTGCCGGGGAAGTCCTGTTGGAACGACAGCATGTGCCGCACGTCCGCTCCGCGCCAGCCGTAGATCGCCTGGTCGTCGTCGCCCACCACGCAGAGGTTCCTGTGCTCGGTGGCGAGCTGCTTCACGAGCCGGTACTGGGCGGCGTTGGTGTCCTGGAATTCGTCCACCAGCACGTGATCGAAACGCCGCTGCCAGTACGCCAGGCGCTCCGGATGCTCGGCGAACAGCGTGAGCGGAAACAGCAGGAGGTCGTCGAAGTCCATGGCGTTGGCCTGGCGGAGCGCGGGGCCGAGCCCCGCATAGATCTCCGCCGCCACGCGCTCGAGCGGGCCGTCGGCGCTCGCGCCCAGCTCCTCGGGGAGGACCATCCGGTTCTTCGCGGCCGAGATGATGGCGTGGATCGCGCGCGGGGGATTGGCTTTGGGGGAGTGACCGCGCTGCTCCAGCAGGCGCTTGATGAACGACTCAGAGTCGTCCTGATCGTAGATCGTGAAGTTCGGCCCGAAGCCCAGCAGGGCCGCCTCGCGCCGCAAGAGACGCGCCGACAGCGCGTGGAAGGTCCCGATCCACAGGCCGCGCGGGTCGGCGCCGAGCAGCGCGGCCACCCGCGCGCGCATCTCGCCCGCCGCCTTGTTCGTGAACGTGACGGCGAAAATGCGCGATGGCGCCACGCCCCGCTCGCGGATGAGGTGCGCGATCCGGGCCGTGAGGACGCGCGTCTTGCCCGAGCCGGCGCCGGCGAGCACGAGGAGCGGGCCGCCGGGATGGCGGACGGCGGCGTCCTGTTGGGGATTCAGCGCGAGCGTCACGTCGCGCTCACGAGCGGGAATTCGAGCACGAACTCGGCCCCCTCCCCGGTCGGGGCCGGCCGGTACACCAAGCGCCCGCCGTGCTGTTGCTCGACGATGCGACGCGCCAGGGCCAGGCCGATGCCCCACCCCCCCGGCTTGGTCGAGACACCCGGCTCGAACAGCTGGGCCCGCACCTCCGGGGACACGCCGGGACCGTCGTCGCGGACGCTCAGCCGAGCGGTGCGGGGAGCCGCATCCACCGCCACGTCGATCCGCCCGCCGCGTCCCGAGAGCGCGTCAATCGCGTTCTTGATCACCGCCTCGAGGGCCCATTCGAGCAACACCGGATCGCCGAGCGCAGTGGGGCCCGGTCCGGTCGCGCGCAACGCGAGCGTCACCGGGCTCGCGAGCGTCGGGAGCCGCGGACGGAAGTAGCTCACCACCCGCTCGGCCAGGGCGCCCAGCCCGACCGGCTCGCGGCGCGCCGGCCGGCCAATGCGCTCGAACCGCTTGGCCACCCGCTCGAGGCGTTCCGCATCGGCCTGAAGATGCTGCGCCAGCTCGGCCCCTGTGGTACCCGGATTTTCCCGCAGGTAGGCAATCCATCCCGTGAGGCTCATGAGCGGCGTGCCGAGCTGGTGGGCCGACTCCCGCGCCATGGCGACCCACAGCCGGTCGCGCGCCGCGGCGACCTGCGAGCGGTAGGCCCACCCGGCGAGCAGCGCCAGGCACAGGAGCACTGCGCCCTCGAGCGCGGCAATACTCGCGAACCGCCGCGCTGCGGTTCCGGTGCCGTAGTGGATCGTGCCCACGCCCGGCTGAACCAGCGGAGGGTTCTCGATGTCGAGAGCCGCGATCCACGCCCGCAACCGCGCCGTGTCGGCGCCGATCTCCAGAGGCGCGTTGTCGAGCGCGGTGATGTGACCCGCGGTGTCCATCACGACGATCGCGATGCCGAGCGAGCGGACCTGGCGGGCGAGGTCGAGCAGGGCGTCAGTCGCGGCGTCGGGTCGGGGATCGTTCAGGCCGGCGAACACCCGGCCGAGCAGGGTGCTCGTCTGCCGCGCGTCGTCGCGCAGGTGGCGCGCCACCACCCACGCGTACCAGATGGTGATCCCGCCGAGCAGCAGCGCCAGCCCCGCCACGACGGGAGGACCAGCGCGGCGAAGCGCGGCGTTACGGGCCACCGGCGGAGGGCGGCACGAGGCGCTCCATTCCGAGGTACCGGACCAGCGCCGCTGGCACCGTCACGGAGCCGTCGGGCTGCTGCCGCGTCTCGAGGAGCGCCGCGATGGTGCGCGGCAGCGCCACGCCCGACGCGTTGAGGGTGTGCGCCAGCTCCGGCTTCGCGCCCGCCGACGGGCGGTAGCGGATGTTGGCACGCCGCGCTTGGAAATCGGTGAAGGTGCTCGAGCTCGAGACCTCGAGCCACTGGCCGACACCCGGCGCCCAGACCTCGAGGTCGTACGTCTTGGCGCTGGCGAACCCCAGGTCGCCGGCCGCGAGGAGCACGACGCGGTAGGAGAGCTCGAGACGCTGCAGCACGGCCTCGGCGTGCCCGGTCATCCGCTCGTGCTCGGCCGGCGAGTCGGCGGGCCGGGCGAACCGAACCAGCTCGACCTTGTCGAACTGATGCACCCGCAGCAGGCCACGCGTGTCCCGCCCGGCGGCCCCGGCTTCGCGCCGGAAGCACGGCGTGTAGGCGGTATAGGCCAGCGGCAGCTTCCCGCCGTCCATGATCTCATCGCGATGCAGGTTCGTGACGGGCACCTCGGCGGTCGGGACGAGGAAGAGATCGTCGGGCGCCGTCTTGTACGCGTCGTCCTCGAACTTGGGGACGTGGCCCGTGCCCTGCATCGTCTCGCGCTTCACGACGAACGGCGGCTCCACTTCGACGTACCCGTGGTCCCCGGTGTGCAGGTCGAGCATGAAGTTGATCAAGGCGCGCACCAGTTTCGACCCGGCGCCCACAAAGACCGGGAATCCCG
>QHTS01000066.1 GCA_003220905.1 Gemmatimonadota bacterium
CGCACCGTCGCGGCGTGAGCCCGGAAGCCGTCGCGCCGATGGATCATGAGGATGAACCGGGCGATCCCCTGGAGGTTCACCGCCCAGTCGAATGCCGAATCGCCGCCGCCCACCAGGAGCACGCGCTTCCCGGCGAACACTTTCGGGTCGAGGATGCGATCGTGGAGGCCCTTCCCGTCCCAGCGATCTGCGTCCTTGAGCGGCAGCTTCCGGGGCGTGAAGGCGCCGATCCCGCCCGCGATGAGCACGGTACGCGACGGGTACTCGTCCCGCTCCGTGACCAGCGTGAAGCGCGGCTGGCCGTCCTGCGAATCGTGCTTCAGGTCCATCACCTTCTCCCCGAGGTGGACGGGCTGCTTGAACTGGAAGGCTTGCTCCGCCATCCCCTTCACGAGATCCTTGGCGAGCACCTTCGGGAAGCCCGCCACGTCGAAGATGTACTTCTCGGGGTACAGCGCGGTGAGCTGGCCGCCGACCTGGTCGAGGTTGTCGATCAGGCGGCAGGAGGCCCCGCGCATCCCCGCGTAAAAGGCGCCGAACAACCCCGTGGGGCCGGCGCCGATAATCGTGATATCTTTGACGTCCTGCATGGGCTTCAATCGTAACGGAACCCCCGGGGAGAAGGGAGAGGGGAGCGGTTGAAGATCTACACCAAGACGGGGGACGGCGGGGAAACGGGCCTGTTTGGGGGCGGCCGGATTCCCAAGGACAGTCTCCGCGTCGCGGCGTACGGCGAGGTGGACGAGGTGAACGCGGTGCTCGGGCTGGCCCGCGCACTCGACCCCCAAGAGTTCGCCGATCCCTTGCTCCAGAGCATCCAGCGCGACCTGTTCACGATCGGGGCTGAGCTGGCTGCTCCGGATCCCGACAAGGTGCAGAAGGCGCTCTCCCGACGGGTGGCCATCGCGGAATCGGACACCACGGCGCTCGAGGACGCCATCGACATTCACGAATCGCGGCTCGAGCCGCTCAAGAACTTCATCTTACCGGGCGGGGCGCCCAAGGCGGCGACGCTGCACCTGGCGCGCACGGTTTGTCGTCGGGCCGAGCGCGCCGTCGTCGCCCTGTCGCGGCACGAGCAGGTCAGTCCCGCGGTGCTCCGGTACCTGAACCGCCTCTCGGATCTCCTCTTCGTCCTGGCGCGCGCCGCCAACGCGCACGCGGGACGCCCCGACGTCAAGTGGTGACGATCCGCGTCGCGCTCGCGGCCCGGCGCGACGCCTCGTACGACATCCTGATCGGCGGCGGGCTGCTCGCAGATCTGCCGGCCCGGTTGAAAGTCGCGTGCCCCGCCAGCCGCTACGCCGTGATCACGGACTCGCATGTGGCGAAGCTGCTCGGGGACCATGTCGTTGCACGTTTCCACGATGCCACGCTGCAAGCCCAACTATTCGAGTTCCCGGCGGGGGAGTGGAACAAGACGCGGGAAACATGGGCGACGCTCTCCGACCGAATGCTCGCGGCCCGGTTCGGTCGTGATTCCGCGGTGGTCGCGCTGGGCGGCGGCGTGGTGGGCGACCTGGCGGGCTTCGTGGCGGCGACCTACCTGCGCGGCATCCCGTGCGTCCAGGTGCCCACCACGCTGCTCGCCATGATCGACTCCTCGATCGGCGGCAAGACGGGAGTGGACGTCCCCGCCGGCAAGAACCTGCTCGGGGCATTCCACCAGCCGCGGCTCGTGGTGGCCGACCTGGACGTGCTCGGCTCCCTTCCTCCGGCGCAGCTCGCGGCAGGCATGGCCGAGGCGGTGAAACACGGCGTGATCGCCGACCGGCAGTACTTCGATACCCTCGAGCAGGAGCACGGGGCGGTGACCGCGAGAGAGGCGGGAGCGCTCGAGCGCGTGGTGCGGCGCTCAGTCGAGATCAAGGCCGAAGTCGTGGCCGCGGATGAACGGGAGGCGGGCCGCCGGGCGATCCTGAACTTCGGCCATACCGTCGCCCACGCCATCGAGGCGACCGCCAAGTTCGCCACGCCGCACGGCGAAGCAGTGGCGATCGGCATGGCGTACGAGGCGCGTCTCGCAGAAGCTCTCGGGATCGCGGAGGCGGGCACTGCGAATCGCGTGCAGCGGCTGCTGGAGCGCTACAACCTGCCGCTCGACCTGCCGGCGTCGGCGACGGTGGACGCCCTCGTCGCCGCGATGCAGCTCGACAAGAAAGCGCGCGAGAGCGCGGTGCGGTTCGCGCTGCCGCAAGCGATCGGGCGCATGCACGCGGACGGGAAGAGCTGGACCGTCGCGGCAGGGGGGGGGGGGGGAGCCGGCGTAAACACGTAGGGGCGCAGCAAGCTGCGCCCCTACATCGAACCACGTGGTGTCTAGCGTGCCCTACTGCACGTGCTGCTGCGCACGCTGTTTCCGGATGCGGTAGATCCCCCGGCCCACGAGCAACACGCCCACCACCGCGAGCGCGGTCCCGCTGTTGGTGCCGACGAGCGCGAGCGTGCCCGAGAGGCCGCCCGCGATGAAGATCAGCCCGATGACGATGCTGCTCATGTGCCCTCCGAGAGGACAGGGGAGGGGCCACGATACGGAGCTGGTTCGGCGCCGGGCTAGGTCGTCCATCACTTCCTGACATAATCACATACCTGTCAACAACTTCCCACACAGGTGTGCACGTCTCCACATGCGGAGGCAGAAAGAATCAACGTCGGATCAACATCAATTTTTCCACACGCGATGTGGATAGTGGACAAACGACGCATCCACGCAGCAATGTCACAATTTGTGATGTGGAAAAATGTATAGATTTGCACCATTGACGAGCGATTCCTATATTGAGCGCCGTTCGGGGATTTCCCCACGAGCCCTCACCCGTCCATGTTGGAGCCCTAGCTATGGCACGGTCGAACGGAGGCAAGGCGAAGGCGTTCTTTCGAGCCAATCCTTCCGGAGCCTTCGACCAGTACCTGCAGGATATCCAAAAACTCCCGCTGATTAAGGATCCCGTTGAGGAGCGCCGCTTGGCGCGACGCGTGCAGCGGGGCGATGAGAAAGCCGCCGAGCGACTCGTCACAGCCAACCTCCGATTCGTCATCTCCTACGTCAAGAAATATCAAGGGCACGGCCTCGACCTCTCCGAGCTGGTAGCCATCGGGAACGAAGGGCTGCTCAAGGCGGTGAAGAAGTTCGATCCCGATCAGGGCGTGAAGTTCATCTCGTATGCGGTGTGGTGGGTACGTCAAGCGGTCCTGAAGGCGTTGGCCGAGCAGACGCGCAGCGTCCGCATCCCGCTGAATCAGAACTCGCAGCTCATCCGCATGAGCCGGACCGAGACGTACTTGTCGCAGGAGCTCGGTCGGGAGCCGACCGACGATGAGATCGCGATGGCGCTCGAGGACACCGTCGAGAACGTGCGCACCGCGCGCCGCATGACGGCGGCCGAGCTGTCGCTGGACGCGCCGGTGGACCGGAGCGACAAGGACGCGGCGACGCTGGGCGAGCGCTTCGCAGGCCAGGAGGGCGGGGAGATCGAGGAGAAGACCGACGGCAAGCTGATGCGCGAGTTCATCGACCGCATCTTCCAGAAGTACCTGACCCCGCGTGAGCGCAAGATCCTCTATCTCTACTACGGGCTCGAAGAGGGCAGCGAAGCCATGACGCTCGAGAAGATCGGGGCGCTGATGGGAGTCACCCGGGAAAGGATCAGACAGATCAGGGAACGAGCATTTGAGAAGCTGCGCGAGTCTCCCGACGGCAGGGCACTCAAGGGCTTCTGGCGGGCAGCGTGAGGACCGGCAACTACTAGACGCACAGACGCACAGCGGTGAACAGTATGAGGGGTCAGGAAAGCGTGTCCTGGCCCCTCTTTGCTGTTCTCCCCTGTGCGCCTGTGCGTCTGTGCGTCTAGTATATAGTTATGGCCCGGGAGCTCCCCATCTTTCCGCTACCGATCGTCCTCTTTCCAGGAGCTCCGCAGCCTCTTCATATCTTTGAGCCTCGCTACCGCCAACTGCTCCAGGACTGTCTCGCCGGCGATCAGCGGTTTGGCATCGCCTATGTGGCGCCCGACCCCGCGCCCGACGCCGATCCCGTGCCGAGTCCGGGCGACGTGGGCTGCGTCGCCCTCATCCGGTCGAACCAGCCGCTCCCCGACGGGCGCTCCAATGTCCTGACGGTCGGCGAGCGTCGTTTTGTCCTGCGGTGCTGGATCTCGAGCACGCACCCGTACCGCGTCGCCGAGATCGAGGAATTCGATGACGATCCGACCGATGCCACCGAGGTGACCACTCTCGCCGCAGACGTGCGGGAAGGATTCGGGCGCCTCGCGCGGGCGCTCGGCGTGCTCACCGAGCGGGAGGACGAGGAGATCGAGTTACCGGCCGATCCGCAGCTCCTCTCGTTCCAGGTCGCGGCGTCGCTCGAGCTCGACGCGCCGGCGAAGCAGGCGCTGCAGGCGATCCGGAGCACCAGCGCCCGGCTGCGCCAGCTCGCGACCGTGCTGGGTCCCGTCGCGGCCGACGCCGAGCGCCGGGCGGCGGTGCGGCGACGGGCGCGGGGCAACGGGCGCGGCGGCCGCCACCCCGAGATCGAGCGCGCCTCGTGACCGGCGGAGGGGAAGGCGGGCGGGGGGGGCGAGGGGAGTCGCTGGCCGCGGCGCTCGGCGAGATCGTCGGCGCGCGGCACGTGCGCACCGCGCTCCCCGAGCGGATCACGTACGCGCGCGACGGGCTGCCGACCCATCGGCGCGTCCCCGGCGTGGTCGTGCTGCCCGGGAGCCGGGACGAAGTGGTCGCAGTCGTGCGGCTGCTCGCCGCGCTCGGCGTACCGTTCGTGCCTCGGGGCGCCGGCACGGGTCTGTCGGGCGGCGCGCTCGCGAACGACGACGCGGTGCTCATGGTGCTCACGCGGCTGAACCGCATCCTCGCGATCGATCCCAGGAACCGCATCGCCGTGGTGGAACCGGGCGTCGTGAACGTGCGCCTCTCGGCCGCGGCTGCGCCCCATGGCCTGTACTACAGCCCCGATCCGTCGAGTCAGACCGCCTGCACCATCGGCGGCAACGTGGCCGAAAACGCCGGCGGGCCGCACTGCCTCAAGTACGGCGTGACGGCGACCCACGTGCTCGGACTCGAGGTCGTGCTCGCCGACGGGCAGGTCGTGGAGCTCGGCAGCCCGGGGGGTGAGCCGTGGGGGCCCGATCTGGTGGGCCTGTTCGTCGGCTCGGAGGGCAACTTCGGGATCGCGACGCGCATCAGGGTGCGCCTGCTGCCGGTGCCGCGCGCCATCCGCACGCTGCTCGCCGACTTCAGCGCGCTGCGGACGGCGGGCGAGGCCGTGTCGGCCGTGATCGCGAGCGGCATCGTGCCCGCCGCCCTCGAGATGATGGACCAATCATGCATCAATGCCGTGGAGGATTCGGTGTACGCGGCGGGCTATCCACGCGATGCCGCGGCGGTGCTGCTGGTCGAGCTCGACGGCTGCCGCGAGGAAGCCGTGGCAGCGGACGCAGACACAATCGCCGGCATCCTGCGTGCGCACGGCGCGCGCGACGTGCTCAGCGCCGCGGACGCGAAGCAGCGGGAGCGGCTGTGGCAGGGCCGCAAAAAGGCGTTCGGCGCCATGGGCCGCCTGTCGCGTGACCTGGTCGTGCAGGACGCAGTGGTCCCTCGCTCCTCACTCCCCGACGTGCTGGAGGCCATCGGCCGGATCGCCGCCGCCTACGGGCTCACCGTCAGCAACGTGTTCCACGCGGGAGACGGTAACCTGCACCCCAACATCTCGTTCGACGGGCGGGTGCCGGGGCTCAAGGCGCGCGTGGATCAGGCGAGCGGGGAGATCATGGCCGTGTGCATCGCCGCCGGCGGCACCATCACGGGAGAGCACGGCATTGGGCTCGACAAGCTGCGCTACATGCCCCTGATTTTCGACGGCGACGCGCTCGCCGCCATGCGGGCCGTGCGGCTCGTGTTCGATCCGTTGGAGCGGGTCAACCCGGGGAAGGTGGTACCGGTGCACGCGTGTCGGGAATGGTCTGGAGTGCGGAGTGCGCAGTGGGGAGTGCGGAGTGCCGCGGATCGAGACCGGTCCAGCAATTCCGCACTCCGCATTCCGCACTCCGCATTCGAGTCATGAGCCTCGTCGACCGCGTGCGCGCGCTGCTCGGCGACGACGCCGTGGACGTCGCCACGACGCCCGACGGCGTGCCGCGCGTCGCTCCCGGATCGCCCGACGCGGTGGCGCTGCTGCTCGGCACCGCGCGCGAGGAGGGGTGGCGCGTCCGCGTCGAAGGCGCGGGCACGTGGCTGCCGGCCGACGCCCCCGCCGACCTGGCGCTCACCACGCGCCGGCTCGACAAGGTCCCGGCGATCGAGCCGCAGGATCTCTCGGCGACCGCTGAGGCGGGCATCGGCTGCGACCTGCTGCGCCAGCAGCTCGCCGACGGCGGCACATGGCTCGCGCTCGACCCGCCGGGGCTCGCGGGCCGCACCCTCGGCTCGGTGGTCGCGACCGCGACGGCGGGCCCCCTGCGACAGGGGTTCGGGGCCGTGCGCGACCACCTCCTGGGCGTCACCTTCGTCACCGGCGACGGCCGGCTGGTGCAGAGCGGCGGGCGCGTGATGAAGAACGTCGCGGGTTACGATCTCACCAAGCTCGCGGCGGGCGGGTTCGGGGCGTTCGGCGTGATCGTGCTGGTGCACCTGCGGCTCCGTGCCCTCCCGCGCGCCGACCAGACGCTCGTGCTCGAAGGGTCGCGCGAGGACCTGGCCCAGGTGGCCGAGGACATCGCCGCGGCGGCCGTGCAGCCGGCCGCACACGAGCTCATGTCGCCGGCCCTCGCGCGCCGCGAGCGCTGGATGCTGGCGGTCCGCTTCGCCGGCTCGGCCGCCCTGGTGTCCGCCGAAGAAGCCGCGCTCCGCGCCGCCAGCGGCGGACGCTTCACCGCGCTGCGCGCGGACGAGGCGCACGCCTTGTGGATGCGCGCCGCCGAGAGCTTCGCCACGCGGCCGGTGACGTTCCGTGTGGGCGGGCTGCCTGACTCGAGCGACGAGCTCATGGACCTGTTGCAGCATCAGGTGGGGGACGAATGGATCTCGGCCAGCCCCGGCATCGGCGCGATCCGCTGGGGCGGCGAGACCACCGTGGACCGCCTGCGACGGCTGCGCCGCACGCTGGCCGGGCTCGAAGTGCCGCTGACGCTCGAGCGGGCCCCGTGGCCGGTGCGCGCCGCCGTCGGTCACTTCGGCGCCTACCGCGAAGGCGTAGGCCCGCTCGTCGCCGGGCTGCGGCGCACGTTCGATCCGGGCGACGCGCTCGTCGTGGCCGTCGAAGGCACGGAATGACGGATCGGGGCGGCTTCGAAGGGTTGGATTCCTGTGTGCATTGCGGCTTCTGTCTCCAAGCATGCCCCACCTTCCTCGCTACCGGTGACGAATCCGACAGCCCGCGCGGCCGCATCGAGCTGATGCGCGCCCTCGAGACGGGCGAGCTCGCGCCCGCCGATCCGGGCGTCGCCTTGCACCTCGACCGCTGTCTCGGCTGCCGCGGGTGCGAGCCCGTCTGTCCCTCGGGCGTGAGCTACGGCCGCGGCCTCGAGGCGGCCCGCGCGCTGCTGACGGCGCGCCGCGGCGTGCCGCCGCTGGTGCGCGCGGCGCTCGGGGCGCTCACCGGCGCGGACGTGTCACGCGTCGTGTACGCCCTCGCGCGGCTGGTGAGGGCGACGGGAATACCCAGCAGGCTGGCGGGCTGGGGACGCATCCGGTTCGCCCTCGGGATGCTGGCGGCGACAAAGCCAGTGCGGAATGCGGAATTCGGAATGCGGAATCGAAGTTCGCGCGTCAATTCCGCATTCCGCACTCCGCATTCCGCATTCACCCCCGTCACGTTGTTCCGTGGATGTGTAATGGAGGGCCTCTTCTCCCACGTGCACGACGCTACCATCCGCACCCTTCAGGTGAACGGCTACGCGGTGCGCGAAGTCCCGGCGCAGGTGTGCTGTGGTGCGCTGCACGCGCATGCCGGTCTGCGGGACGAGGCGCGACGGCTCGCGCGGACGAACGTCGCCGCGTTCGGCGACGACGATACGCCCATCGTCGTCAACAGCGCGGGGTGCGGGGCGATGCTGAAGGAGTACGGCCACCTGGTCGACGTCCCGGGGGATGGGGCGAGGTTCGCCGCGCGCGTGCGGGACGTGAGTGAGCTGCTGGCCGAGCGGGGGCCGCGGCCCGGCGCGCCGCTCGACGTGACCGTCGCGTACGATCCTCCCTGCCACCTGCTCCACGCCCAGCGGATCGCCGAGCCGCCGGAGCGGATGCTGCGCGCGATCCCGGTGCTGCGCGTCATCTCCATGCCCGACGCCGCACAGTGCTGCGGCAGCGCGGGACTGTTCACGCTGGTGGAGCCCGCGATGTCGCGCGCGGTGCTCGCGCCCAAGCTCGCCTCCCTCGCCGAGGCCCGACCACAAGTGGTGGCGACAGGCAACCCGGGGTGTCTCATGCAGCTCGGCGCGGGGCTCAGCGCCGCGGGCGTCCCCGCCGCGGTGCGTCACCCGGTCGAGCTGCTCGACGAGTCGTACCGGGCCGCGGGCTATTATGCTTGAGGGATGACGGAAGAGCTGCCGCAGGTCGCGCGGGTCGAGCCTGGTGAGGTCACGCCGGCGCTCGTCACCGCGCTGTACACCGGCGCGCTGGTGTCGCGCGTCGAGGCCGGCGTAGTGGCGCTCACGGGCCCCGGGGCCGTCACGTCGTTCCAGGGGCTGCTGACGAACGATGTCGAGCTCCCCGGCGACGGCTCGTTCGTGTACGGCGCGCTGCTCACCCCCAAAGGGATGATCGTCGTAGACGGCTGGGCGGCCCGGCTGGGCGCCACGGTGAGCTTCACCGTGCCCGCCTCCGGTGGAGGACGTGAGCGGGCGCTCGCGATCTTCACGCGCTCGGTGCCCCCGCGCCTCGCCCGGGTGAGCGACCGCAGCGCCGAGGTGGCGGTCTATCGCTTGGGCGGTCCGAGCGCGCTCGCCGTGGCCGTCGCGGCGGGCCTCGAGGTGCCGCCCGCCGCCGGCCGCGTGCTCGTGGGTCCCGACGGCACGGAGACCGCTCGGGCCACCGAAGGAGCGCCGTTCGTCGTCCAGGTGACGGCGCCCGCGGCGGCGGGCGCCCTGCTCGCCGCCCGCTTGGAGGCCGCCGGCGCCTTCGCGGCCGGCCCCGCCGCACTCGAGCTGAGCCGCATCCTCGCGGGCTGGCCACGTCTCGGCGCCGAAGTCGACGAGAGGACCATCCCCCAGGAAGCGCGCTTCGACGAGATCGGTGGCGTGTCGTATACCAAGGGCTGCTACACCGGCCAGGAGACGGTCGCCCGGCTGCACTTCCGCGGGCATGTGAACCGTCAAGTCCGGGGCTTGCTGTTCGATCCGGAGCCGCCGGCCGCCCCCGCTGACGGCTGGAGCGTGGTCACTTACGTCGATCGCGACGTCGGCCGGGTGACGAGCCTGGCGTTCGTGCCCGAGACCGGCGTCGCCGGCGCGGGGCGCTGGATCGGTCTCGCGCTGATCCGGCGGGAGGTGGAACCCGGCTCGCTGGTGCGCGCGGCCGGCCGCGATGCGCGCGTGGTCGAGCTCCCGTTCGCCTTCCCGATCGCCGCACCGGCATGAGCGTTCTCGTCACGGGCGCGAGCGGCCTCGTGGGCAGTCACGTGGTCGAGGCCCTCGCCGCTCGGGGCGAGCCGGTGCGCGCGCTGGTACGGCCCGCGAGTCGCGCCGCCGTCCTGCGGCTCGGGGCGGCGACGGTCGTCGGCGACGTGACCGACCCGGCGGCGTGGCAGGCAGCGGCGCGCGGCACCCGCGCCATCGTACACGCCGCCGCGATCGTGCAGCGCCGGGCCTCTTGGGAGCAGTACGTCGCGGTCAACGTCGACGCCACCCGACTCGCGGTCGGCGCGGCCCGGGCGGCGGGCGCGCGGCTGATTCACATCTCGTCCGTGGCGGTGTACTCCGGCTCAGCGGCCTATCCCTCGACCCCCGAGCGGCGGGATGAAGACTTCCCCTTCCAGCCGATCGCGGCGCCCGACTTCTACGCCCGCAGCAAGCGACTGGCCGAGGACGTGGTGCGCGAAGCGGCGACGCATCGCGACCTCGATGTCGTGGCGCTGCGCCCGACCGTCATCTACGGGGAGCGGGACCGCTTGTTCACGCCGCGCGTGATCCGCGCGGCGCGGCTCCGGGTCGTGCCCCAGATCGGTCCCGGCACGAACCGGTTGTCGTGCGTGTACGCGGGCAACGTGGCGGCCGCCGCCGTCGCCGCGCTCGACGCACCGCTTGCGGGCTTCCGCCCGTACAACGTGACGAACGACGGGCCGCCCGCACTGTCGCAGCGCGAGTTCTTCGCCGCGTTTGCGGCCGCACTGGGCCGGCGCTACTGGTCGATTCCGATTCCCACGGCGCTCGCCGGCCTCGCGATCGGCTTGTTCACGGCCCGCCGACTGGCGCGCGCAGCGGTGTCCTTCGTGTCGGGCGAGAACCCGTACACCGACGAGCGCATCCGCGCCGAGCTCGGCTGGCGGCCGCCGACTCAGGCCCGAGAGGCGATCGGGCGTACGGTCGCCTGGTTTCTGGAAAACGAAAAGCCCGGGCACTAGTCCCGGGCATCGTCACTGTCCTGTCCTGATCCTGCCTACGCCCGACGCTTTTTCTTGGCGGTGGGCTTGGCGGCCGGCTTGGCGGCCGGGGCCATCTTCTTCGCCGTATCGGCCATCATCTTGTGGGACGTGTCTGCCATCATCATATGCGACGTATCGGACATCATCATCTTGGACGTGTCGGCCGGAGTCTGCGTCGTCTGCTGCTCGGCCTTTTGACACGCGCCCATCGCCACGAGGGCGAGGACCATTGCGAGACGCTTCATGCGGGCTCCTCTAGAGAAAAGAGTAGCGGTGCGGGGGTTCGGCCGGGGGAAAACCTAGCGGCGGGCCCCCCGGAGTCAAGACCGCGGCGCCGTGCCGGGTGTATCAGCCCGACATGACCGACCGCCGCAGCTTCGTTGCATGGCTCGGCAGCCTGCCGCTCGCCGGCCGGCACCGCCCCCTGCGCGCCGCACCCCCGATCGTGATCGACGCGACGCCGACGGCCCTGTACCAGCAGCCCGATGGCCGCAACAACCTCGTCCGGGTCGCCGTAACCGGCCTCGACGCCCCCGCGGCGCGCGCCCGCGTGACCGACCGCCGCGGCACGCTCGTGGGGACCGCGGGGCTGCTGTCGACCGGGGCGGGCCTCGCGGGCGAGCTCTGGGTGCCCCTGTCGCGGGCGGTCGGGGCCGAGTTCCAGATTGACGTCGAGCTGGGGAAGCAGCGCGTCGGGCGTCGGCGCGTCCGGTTGGCTCCGCCGCGGCGCTGGACGCTGTACTGGATCGCCTCGAGCCACACCGACGTCGGCCTCACCGCGCTCCAGGAAGAATGTCTCGAAGTGCACCGCCGAAACCTGGATGCCGCGCTCGCCCGGCTGCCGGCGCATCCCGACTTCCGCTGGACCGCGGAGTGCGCGCTCCAGCTGATCTCGTATGTCGAGAACCGCGCCCCGGCCGCAGGTGAGGCGCTCGCGCGGGCGCTCCGCGAGGGCAAGGTCGGCGTCTCCGCCGTGTTCGCACAGCCGCTGACGGGGATCCTCGAGCACGAGACCTTCGCGCGCGTCCTCTGGCCCGCAGGTCTGTTCGCACGCGAGCGTGGGCTGGGCTATCAAGCGGTGCAGCTGGCCGACGTGCCGGGGCAAGCGCTCACCCTCCCTACCCTGCTCGCGGCGAGCGGTGTGCGGTATCTCGCGAGCGGCGTCAACCCGGAGCGGGCGGCTCCACTTCTATCTCCTGCCGACGCCGCACGCGCCCAGCTCGGGGGGGGCGAGTGGACCACATACCCGCAGCTGTACTGGTGGGAGGGGCCCGACGGCAGCCGCGTGCTGCACTGGCGGGCCGACCAGTACGCCGATGGCCCGCGCTTCGGGTTCGACGTGGGTCCGGCCGAGATGGGCCGACGCCTCTCCGACTGGCTGCTCACCCATCCCGTTTTCCTGTCCCCCGGCTATCCCTACGACGTCGCGCTGCTGTGCGGCGCCACGGGCGACAACGGCCTCCTGGACGAGCAGGTGGTCGCGAACGTCGAGGAGTTTTCCCGTCGGTTCGCCTATCCCCGTCTCGTGGCGGCGCGACCGGAGGATTTCTTCCGCGAGGTGGAGCGGCGCTGGGGCGCGAAGCTGCCCGTACGGCGCGGCGACACCGGGTGCTATCGCGAGGACGGCGCCGCGTCCACCGCCGCGGAGCTCGCGCGCTACCGCGCGGCCCAGCTGGTTGCCCGGGCCGCGGAGCTGCTCGCGCTATGGGACGAAAAGACCGAGCCGCGCGACGGCGGCGCGACCGACCGGATCGAGCAACGGGCCGCGGCGCGGCGGCGGATGTGGCGCGATCTGCTGTTGTTCGGCGAGCACACCTGGGCGTCGTCGGCCAGGGGATCGGACCCCGACGGGGCGGAGACCGTCGCGCAGTGGCAGTACAAGCGGCGGTTCCTGGACGGCGCCGCCGCCGCAGCCGACGCCCAGGTCGCGGCCGCGCTGCTCCGGATCGGCCTCAGCACCGGCGGGAGCGGGGGCGCCGGCCGCGTCGTGTTCAACGCCTCGAGTTGGGCGCGGAGCGACGTGGTGCAAGTGCCCCACGGCGCGGCGCGGCGGCTCGCCCACGACGGCCGGGAGTGGCCGGCGGTGGATCTCCCCGACGGCTCGGCGCTGGTCCTGGCGCGAGACGTCCCGGCGCTGGGCTACCTGGCGCTCACGGAAAGTGAGCGAGCCGCGAACCCGCCCCGGGACGACGGCCCGGCGCTCGAGGCGCAGGCCGGAAGCTTCCACGTGGTGCTCGATCCGGCGAGCGGCGCGATCCGCTCGCTGACGACCGGCGACCGCGTCGAGCGCGTCCGGCCGGCCGGTTGGCCGGGCGGGGGGCTGAACCAGCTCCTGTACGTGCAGGGCGGCGCGCACAGCGCCCTCTGGACGGGTCGGGCGCGCGACGAGCTGCGCACCGCGCCCGACCTGACGGTGAGCCAGGCGGAGCTCGTGTCGGCGCGGCGCGAGCGGCTCCCCGGAATCGGCGCCCGCCTCGTGGTCGAACGCAAGCTCCAGGGATGCACCAGCGTCACGACCGTCGTGACGCTGTACGACGAGCTGCCGTGGATGGACATCGCGAACCGGATCACGAAGCCCCCCACGCTCGACAAGGAAGCGCTGTACGTCGCGTTCCCCTTCGCACTCGCGAAGCCCACGGTCGAGGTCGAGGTGCCGCTCGGACGGATGACGGTGGAGCGCGACCAGCAGCCCGGCAGCTGTCGGGACTGGTACTGCCACGCCCACTGGGTGTGGCTGCATGACGCGGCCGGCGGAATCCTCTGGAGCGGACCCGACACGCCGCTCCTCACGCTGAACGACATCTTCCGCGGCCAGTGGCGCCGGAGGATCGAGGCGGACGGCGCATTGTTCGCGTATGTCCTGCACAACTACTGGCCCACGAACTTCGCGCCCCGCCAGGGGGGGGAGCTCTCGTTCCGCTACCGCATCTCGGCGCTGCCGCCGGGCGGCGATCGCGCCGAGCCGGCCCGGCGCGGCTGGGCCGCGTGCGACCCGCTGTACGTGAGCGCCCCGTACGCCAGCGCCGGCTCGGGCGCGCTGTCCCGCAAAGACTCGGCCCTGTTTATCGCCGATCAGGGCGTCGCGGTGGTGGGCGTGAAACCGGCGGACGACCGCGCCGGCGCGGTGGTGAAGCTGGTCGACGTGGCCGGTGTGGCGCGCGCGGTGGCCGTCTGGCCGGGGGCCTACGGCTTCCGTGGCGCCCGTCGTACGAACTTCGTCGAGATGAACGGCGACCGCGTCCCTGTCGCGCCGGACGGTCACGCCACGATCGAGCTTCCCGCGTGGGGCGCCGCGGCGCTGCGACTCTTTACACCGCGGGAGGGGGCCGATTAACTATCGCCCTATGACCAAGGCGACCACGCTGGGCGAGCTGCAACAGACCGAGTGGGCGAGTCCCGCCCGGATCCACCGCTCCGTCAAGGACGAGCTGCGCGAGAATCTGATCTGCTTGCTCGAGAACGGCTCGCCGCTGTTCCCCGGTATCGTGGGCTACGAGGACTCCGTCATCCCGCAGCTCGTGAACGCGGTTCTGTCCCGCCACAACTTCATCCTGCTGGGCCTCCGAGGACAGGCGAAGAGCCGCATCCTGCGCCAGCTCGTCACGCTGCTCGACGACGAGATTCCGATTCTCGCGGGGAGCGAAGTGAACGACAACCCGTTCGCGCCGATCTCGAAGTTCGGGCGCGAGCTCGTGGCCGAGCAGGGCGCCGGGACGCCGATCGCGTGGCTGCCGCGCGAGTCCCGCTTCGTGGAGAAGCTCGCCACCCCCGACGTCACCATCGCCGACATCATAGGCGACGTAGACCCCATCAAGGCCGCGCGCGGCGGTCACCTGCTGTCTGACGAGCTGACGATGCACTTCGGACTTCTGCCCCGGGCGAACCGCGGGGTCTTCGCGATCAACGAGCTCCCCGACCTCGCCGGGAAGATCCAGGTAGGCCTGTTCAACATCATGCAGGAGGGGGACGTCCAGGTCAAAGGCTATCCGGTGCGGCTGAACCTGGACGTGGCCCTCGTGTTCACGGCCAACCCCGAGGACTACACCGCCCGCGGTAAGATCATCACCCCGCTCAAGGACCGCATCGGATCGGAGATCGTCACCCACTACCCGTACACGGTCGAGCTGGGCGCGGCGATCACACGCCAGGAGGCGTGGCTCGCGCGCAACGGGCGGCCGCTCAAGCTGCCCGACTTCGTAGCGGAGCTGATCGAGCGGGTCGCCTTCGAGGCGCGCGAGGACAAGCGGGTGGACCGCCGCTCGGGCGTTTCACAGCGGCTCCCGATCAGCGTACTGGAGAACGTGGTGTCGAACGCGGAGCGACGCACGGTCACCACGAAGGAAAAGACGGTGGTCCCCCGCATCTCGGACATCTACGCCGCGCTGCCCGCCATCACGGGCAAGCTCGAGCTCGAATACGAGGGCGAGCTGCAGGGCCCCGAATCGATCGCCAAGGACCTGATCCGGCGCGCCGCCGGCAAGACGTTCGAGGCCCGGGTGGGCGGCGCCAACGTGGACGACATCGTCCACTGGTTCGACGAAGGCGGGGCGCTCAAGATCTCCATGGACGAGCGCTCGGAGACCTGCCTCAAGGGCTTCAGCGTCGTACCCGGCCTGCTCGACCTGGTGGACCAAGTGGGCCTCGCCGCCAAGAAGGACCCGGGCACCATGGTCGCGGCGTGCGAGCTGGTGCTCGAGGGGCTGGTGGCCGAGAAGCGGATCTCACGCAACGAGGAGCTCGGCTACGTTCGCGCGCGAGCGGAGCCGAAGGGCCCCGGGTACGGCAAGACCGGCGGCGGAGGGGGGGGGCCGAACCTCTTCCAGTAAGCGGTCGCTCGCCGGTCGACGTATCTTCTCGGCGTCTTCCCTCTCGGAGCTTCCATGGGCAAGCTCGTCGGCGGCGCCGTCCTGCTCGTCATCGCGTTTTCCCTCCTCCTGGCCGCAGCCACCGTGCGCGCCCAACGCCCGGGCCCCATCTCGAACCTGATGCGCTTCGCCGGCTACGGGGTCGGCGTCCTCGCCGTGCTGTTCGCGACCGGGTCGGCGATGGTCGTGATCGACCCGGGCGAAGTCGGGGTGCGCCACGCCTTCGGCTACGTGGACCCGGGACCGCTGCTCGCGGGCATCCGCTTCGTGCCGCCGTGGTCCTCGATCGAGCGCTACTCGACCCGCGAAGAACAGTGGCCGACGCGCGGGGAGCAGATCGAAGCGATCGAGGCGCTCTCGAGCGAGCAGATGGGGATGCACGTCGAGGTGTCCATCCGCTGGCAGATCGACCCGATGCAGTCCCCGAAGATCTTTACGGAGATCGGCAACGAAGACCAGATCCGCGGCGCCGTGCTCAACGCCATTCGCAAGGGCGTGCGCGACGGCATGGTGCAGTACTCCATCAACGACATCTCCAAGCGCACCCAAATCGCGAACACGATGGAGGGGCTGGTCGACTCCGCCCTCGTGACGAGGCCCCGCGCCGGCGGCGGGAACTTCCGGATCGCCACGGTCACGGCGTTCTTCCTCCGTGACCTGCAACCGCCGCCCCAGGTGGTGCAGGCCATCAACAACAAGATCGCCCAGGAGCAGCAGATCGAGACGGAACGCCACCGCGTCGAGGTCGCCCGCCTCCAGACCGAGCAGCAGCGGCTCTTGAACCAGACGCTTTCCCCCGAAGCGCTCACCAAGCAGTGGATCGAGGTGCTGCACGACATGAAAGGCTCGAGCAACCTGATCATCTTCGTGCCGACCGAGGGTGGGCTGCCACTGCTCAACATCAGCGAGCTGCGCAAGAACCTGAAGCCCTGAGATGGCGCCACCGGTCATCACGATCACTCGGCAGTACGCCTCAGGCGGCTCGGAGGTCGCGCGCCTCGTGGCGGCGGAGCTCCGGTGGGACGTGATCGACAACGAGTTCGTGGACGAAGTCGCGCGCCGGGCGGGGCTGCCGCCCGACGCGGTGGCCCAACGCGAGGAGCGGGCGCCGGGATTGCTGGAGCGCCTCGCGCACACGCTCGCGGCAGGGTCCCCCGAAATGTTCATCGCGACCGGCGGCGTGCAGCGAGTCGAGCCCGACGAGGCGGCGATCGTCCAGGTGACCGAGCGAGTGATCGCGGAGGCAGCGGCGCAGGGCCGGATCGTCCTCGTGGGCCGGGGCGCGCAGGCGGTGCTCGCGCAGCGGCCCGACGCGCTGCACGTGTACGTCGTCGCCGCGAAGCCGTGGCGCATGAAGCTCGCGGTCGAGCGCCTGGGGGTGAACCCGGCGGAGGTGGAGAAGGTCGTAGACGAAACGGACCGGCAGCGCGACCAGTACGTGCGGACCTACTACGGGCGGCATCGCCAAGACGTGGCGAACTACGACCTGGTGGTGAACACGGAGAAGCTGGGACTCGAGGGGGCGGCAGCGCTGGTGGCCGCCGAAGCGCGTCGGAGGAAATGGGGTTGAGGACCACGGCCCCCCCCCGGTCGGCGGCGCTCGCGGCGTGTCTGTCGCTGGCCTGCTGGCACGGTCCGACACCCCCACCGCTCGTGCCGGTGGCGGTGGTCCCGTTCGACGCGTACGGTGGCGCGATCTACGTGCCCGCGGTGATCAACGGCGACTCGACCTGGCTGATGTTCGACACCGGCCTCTCCCGCACGGGGCTCGACCGGGACTGGGCCCGGACCATGGGGATCGTTCCCGGTCCCGCACCGGCCGCCCCAGTCGGACCTGCCGCTTCGACCGCCGTCGTGGACACGATTCGCGTCGGGGAGCTTACGCTCGTGAACTACCAGGTGGCGCTGTACCCCCTCAACGGCCTGAGCGAAGCGAGCGGGCGGCTCCAGGTGGGCCTGGTGGGGCACGACGTGCTGCAGCACTACGCCCTGGAGATCGACTACCGGCAGCGGCGCGTGGGGTTCTTCGACGCCGCGCGCTACCGCTACAAGGGCACGGGCGTCACGGTGCGATTCACGGCGGACGCGGATCTCCCGCTGCTGCGCGCGCAGGTGAAGGTACGGGGCCGCCGTCCCATCCCGGCCCGGCTGCTGCTCGATACGGGGGCGTCGGGCCTGTGCCTGATTCTCACCACGCCATTCGCGGAACAGCACGGCCTGAGCCGCGTGGCCCCGGCCATCGAGGCGCCCATCGGGACGGGCCTGGTCGGCGACCTCCACGGGACCATCGTCCGCCTGCAAGAGCTCCGGCTCGACGGCGTGAAGGTCCCTTCCCCTACGACCGGACTGGGCGGCGAGTACAAGGGTTTCCTGGCGCGAACGGACATCGACGGCGTCATCGGCAACTCGGTATTCGAGGGATCGCGTCTGATCGTCGACTACGCCGGCCGCCGCGCCATCGTCGAGCCCCGACCCGGCGACAGCTCGCCGTGCGATTTCGATATGAGCGGGCTGCGGCTCGCGGCCCGCGGACCGGGGCTGAGGCACATCATGGTCGATTACGTCGTGCCGCGCAGCCCGAGCGCGGAGGCCGGGATCGCCGTGGGCGACGAGCTCTTGCTCATCGATGGACGCGGGGTCGCCGAGGGGGACCTGAGCGACGCTCGGAAGGCCTTGCGCGTCGACGGCGCGGTGCGCCGGCTCGTGCTGCGACGCGACGCCGATACGATCCGGGTGGCGCTGAAATTGAGAAGGCTGTTGTGAAGGATGGTGGAGGATGGTGGAGGATGGTGAAGGATGGTGGAGGGTGCTCCGTGGGACCTCCACCATCTTCCACAACCTCCACCATCCTCCACGATCCTCCGTTAGGCCGTCCGCCGTAGCGCCGGCACCCGCCAGGCGACCAACGCGGCGGCGATGAGGCACCCGGCTCCGCCGAGGGCGATCGCGAAGGGCGCGCTCGTGTGCTCTGCGACGAGGCCCGCCTGGAACGCGCCGAGCGGCGCCATTCCCACGAAGACGAAGGCGTAAAACGCCATCACCCGGCCCCGCAGCGCGTCGGGAACGAGGGTCTGCAGCATGGTGTTGGCGAGCGCGGTGGTCACGATCATCGCGCAGCCGGCCAGCGCCAGGAGCGCCAGCGCCACGCCGACGGAGCGCACGGCCGCGAACAACACCAGCAGCACGCCGAACGCCGCGCCGCCCTGCAGCAACGCCGTACCCTTGCGAACGCGCGGCCCTCGGATGGCGAGCCCCAGAGCCCCGAGCATTGCCCCGATGCCCAGCGCCGCCATCAGCAAGCCGTAGCCGCGCGCGTCGCTGTGCAGGACGTCCCGGGCCACGACCGGCATCAGCACGATGAACGGGAACCCCAGCACGCTGAACACCGCCACCAGCACCACGAGCACCCACACGCGGCCGTCGCCCCGGATGAATGCCACGGCCTGACGGACCCCATCCCAGGCCGAGGATGGCATGGGGCGCGCCACGAACGGCGGGAGCCGCATGGCGAAGAGCCCGGCGATCACGGCGACGTAGCTCACGCCATTCAGGAAGAAGCACATGCCGACCCCGGCGACCCCGATCAACACGCCCGCGACCGCCGGGCCGACGATCCGCGCGGCGTTGAACATGGACGAGTTGAGCGCGATCGCGGTCATGAGGTCCTCTTTGCCGACGAGCTCCACGATGAACGCCTGGCGGGCAGGAATGTCGAAGGCGTTGACGATTCCGAAGAACACCGCCAGCACCATCACCTGCCACGTCGTCACCCTGCCGGTCCACACGAGCGCCGCCAGCGCCAGCGCTTCGAGCATCTGCAGCGCCTGGGTCCACACGATGAGGGGGCGCTTGTCCACGCGGTCCACGACGACACCCGCGTACAGTGTGAACAGCAGCACGCCCAGGGAGCGGAGCGCCTGGGTCAGGCCGACGGCGAACGGCGAGTTGGTGATCTCGAGCACCAGCCACCCGAGCGCGACCGATTGCATCCAGGTCCCGATGAGTGAGATGCCCTGACCGAAGAGGAAGAGCCGGAAGTTGCGGTGGGAGAGCGCTCCGAGGCGAAACGTGGCTTCGTCCATTGCGGGAAAGCTCGTCGCCGCCCGATATTCCGGGTAGGGAGCCCGATGAAATACACGACGTACAGCCGCTACCTCCCCGAGCTGGCCGACACGGTGAACCTCCAGGCCCTGCTCGATCAGCTCGCCGACTTCCTCCTCCAGTCCGGCTTCGCCGGAGGCGCGTACTCGCATCCGTTCTGGGGCGAGTTCGGCGAGGAAGAATCCGACCGCTCGCTCGACGCCCTGCGGCAGGCGATCCTCCAGGCGCTCATGGACTCGGGCCAGCTGACGCCCGAAATGCTCAAGGTGTTGCGCGGCGAATCGACCGGCGACGCGGCGCGCGACGCCGACCTCGAGCGCCAGCTGGGGGAGCTGCTCGACAAGATCGTCCAGAAGCTCATCGACGAAGGCTACCTGAACGTGACCGAGGCGCCCAAGGTGCCCTCGGGCCAGCAGCCGTTGTTCGGTCCGGGCGGGATGGCCAAGGAGGCTGCTCAGCAGGTGCAGTTCAACCTCACCGAGAAGGGCATCGATTTTCTCGGGTACCGAACCTTGAAACACCTCCTGGGCAGCATCGGCAAGTCGAGCTTCGGGGCGCACGAGACCGAGCACCTCGCGACCGGCGTCGAGGCCGAAGCGGTAAGCAAGCCCTACCAGTACGGCGACACGCTCAACCTCGACGTGAACGCCACGCTCACGAACGCGCTGCAGCGCGAGGGGCTGGGCGTGCCGATCAACCTGGAGTACGACGACCTCATGGTGCACCAGGCCGAGTACCGCTCGTCGTCGGCGACGGTGCTGATGCTCGACTGCTCGCACTCCATGATCCTGTACGGCGAGGACCGCTTCACGCCCGCCAAGAAGGTGGCGCTCGCGCTGACCCACCTGATCCGCACGCAGTTCCCGGGCGACACGCTGCGTGTGGTCCTGTTCCACGACACGGCCGAGGAAATCCCGCTCGCCCAGCTCGCCCGCGCCCAAGTGGGGCCGTACCACACGAACACCGCCGAAGGGCTCAAGCTGTCGCGGCGCATGCTCCTGTCGCAGCGTAAGGACATGCGCCAGATCATCATGATCACCGACGGGAAGCCGTCCGCGCTCACTCTCCCCGACGGCCGGATCTACGTGAACTCGATGGGCCTCGACCCCCAGATCCTCCAGGCCACTTACCGTGAGGTGGCGCTGTGCCGGCGCTCGGGGATCTTGATCAACACCTTCATGCTGGCGCGGGACCGGAGTCTCGTGGAGTTCGTGAAGAAGGTGTCGGCGATCTGCCGGGGGAAGGCGTACTTCACCAATACGATGACCCTCGGCCAGTTCATCCTCATGGACTTCATGCGGCGGAAGACGCGACGGGTCAGCTGACGCCTGCGGGGGCCAACATCCATATCGACTGGAGGCAGACGCGTGCCGCTGGTCCGTATTGCATTGATGAAGGGGAAGCCCGCGAGCTTCGGTAAGAGAGTGGGCGAGATCGTGTATCGGACGATGGTCGACACCATCAACGTCC
>QHTS01000067.1 GCA_003220905.1 Gemmatimonadota bacterium
ACAGCTTCGCCATCGCCGCCTCCCGCTTGAACGGCCGGCCGTGCTGCTTGAGCCACGCCGCGTGATAGACGAGGTGCTTGGCCGCCTCGATTTCGGTCGCCATGTCGGCGAGGGCGAAGTGGACGCCTGGAAACTGGCGATCGGCTTGCCGAATTGCCGGCGGGTCGTCGTATAGCGGAGACACTCCTCCAGCGCGCCTTCGGCGATGCCGAGGGCGAGCGCTCCCAGGCCGACGCGACCACCGTCGAGGGTGTGGAGGAACTGTCGGAAGCCGTTGTTTAGGGGTCCGAGGACGTTCTCCTTCGGGACGATCGCGTCCTGGAACACCAGCTCGCGCGTATCGGACGCGCGCCAGCCGAGCTTGTCCTCCTTCTTCGCCGCCAACACGCCGCGACACTTGGGGAGCGACGCATCGTGGCCCACGCCGACCCGTTTCGCCTCCTCGAGATCGGTCGTGTCTTTAGTCACGATGAATGCGGAGATGCCGCGGGTCCCTTTGGCGGCGGGATCGGTACGGGCGGCCACGACGAAGATCTCGCCGACGCCGGCGTGCGTGATGAAGATCTTCGACCCGTTCAGGACGTAGTGGTCGCCCTTGTCCTCCGCGACGGTGCTCGTGCCGCCGGCGTCTGACCCGGCACCGGGCTCGGTGAGCCCGAACCCGCCCAGCACTTTCCCCGTGGCGAGCAGGGGCACATAGCGTTGTTTTTGCTCCCGTGTGCCGAAGTCCACGATGGGCGAGGTGCCGAGCGTGGTGTGGGCGCTCACGGTGATGGCGTGACTCGCATCGACCTTCGCGAGCTCGTGGATCACCAGGATGTAGGAGAGGTAGTCCATGCCGGACCCACCCAGCTCCTCCGGCCAGGGGATGCCGAAGAGGCCCAGGTCCGCCATCCGCCGCACGTTGTCCCAGGGGAACGTGCTCTCGACGTCGTAGCGGTGCGCGCTCGGCTTCACGACCTGCTGCGCGAAGTCGCGCACCATGTCGCGCACCTGGAAGTGGTGATCGGTGAAGTAAAGGGTGTCGTGCATCCTGTAATCTAGTTGCACGTTCCACGACGCCAAGTTGCACGAAAGACGTTTCGGGGGACGTGGCGACGTGGCGTCGTGCAACGTCTCACCCGGTAGTGCCGAACCCCGCCGCGATGCAATTGATGGACAAGAGCAGCGCCGCGAGCTCGTCTTCCGACGGCTTCTCGGTCGCCGTCGCGCGATAGCGCCGCAACAGCTCGATCTGCTGGCGGTTCACCTGGTTCAGCGTGGGCACGCGGCTCGCCAGCCGCTGGCGAAACTGGGGAAAGCGCTCCGCGAGCTCGCTGCAGCCGGTGAGGCGGCGCACGACGGCCACCGTCCGATGGTATTCGTCGGTGACCAGCGAAAAGATCTCTTGGCGCAGCCACGGATCGGCGACCAGCTCGGCGTACGCTCGTGCGAGGTCGAGATCGACGTAGGCAAGCGTTTTCTCGACTTCGTCCATGACCAGCCGAAACAGCCGGAAGGCGTGGAACATCCGTTTGAGGAGCGCTTCGCCCCGGCTCCCCCGAACGTCGAGAAACGTCGCGAGGCCGGTGCCCAGCCCGTACCACCCGGGGAGGAAGTGGCGGTTCTGGGTCCACGCGAACACCCAGGGAATGGCCCGCAGGTCCGCGAGCGTCCGGACGCCGGTCCGGCGCGCGGGCCGGGAACCGATGTTCAGCAGCGCGATCTCTTCGACGGGGCTCGCCGCCTGGAAATAGTCGACGAGTCGCGGGTGCTCCACCAGCCGCCGGTAGGCCGCGTGGGCCGCTCCCGAGAGCGCGTCCATCGCTTCGTCGAACTCGGTGGTGGGGACGAGCGCCTGCTCGCGCTCGGATTTGAGGGAGTGCTCGAGCACGCTGGCCGCGAGCAGCTCCGTCTGATAGGCGGCGGTGCCGCGGTTCGCATACTTGAACGACACCACCTCGCCCTGCTCCGTGAGACGGAGCCGGCCCTGGATCGAGCCGGCGGGCTGAGCGGCGATGGCGCGGCCGGTGGGCGCGCCCCCCCGGCTGACCGAGCCGCCCCGGCCGTGGAAGAAGGCGATCGGTACGCCGCACTCCCGGCCGAGGCGGGTGAGCCGCAGCTGGGTCTTGGCGAGCTCCCAATTGGACGAGAGGAAGCCGCCGTCTTTGTTCGAGTCGGAGTACCCGATCATTACCTCGAACACGCCGCCCTGGGCGCGCACGGTGCGGCGCACCAGCGGGACTTGCAGCAGGTCGCGCACGATCTCGGGCGCCCGTCGCAGGTCGTCGATGGACTCGAACAGCGGCACGATTGGGAGCGTACAGCTCTCGACGCCGGCGGCGTCTGCGAACAGACCCGCCTCCTTGGCGAGCAGATACACGCCCAGGATGTCCGCCACGTCGTGGGTCATGCTCAGGACAAAGGTGCCGACGGCTTCGCGGTCGAGGCACTCCCGCGCCTCGTGGATCAGGCGGAACATACCGATGGTCTCGGCCGCCTCTGGGGGTGGCGCGGGTCGGTCGGGCCGGAGCGGCCGCGCGAGCTCACTCTGCAGCCATGCGCGCCATTCGGGCGACGCCGACGGGGGCGGCTCGCCCGAGGCCCGGGCCCGCCACAGCGCGGCTACGCATGCGTTCACGCGTGGCGAATTGTCGCGGACGTCGAGCCGGAAGGTGCTGAACCGGAACGCCTCCACTTCCCGGCGCACCGGGCGGACGAGGAGCTCGGCGGCGCGCCCGACGCCCGCCGCCACGAGCCCGGCCTCGAGCGTGCGCAGGTCGCCGATCAGCTCGTCCGCCGTCCGATAGGCCGGTGTCTCGGGCGCGGTCTCGCGCCGTTCCGCGCTGGTCAGCGCGGCGTCGAGCTTCCGCAGCATGCAGGTCACGAATTGCCGATACACCTCGCCCCGGTTGCGCTGCTGGATCCGCTCGGCGTCGCCGGACGCCGCCAGCTCGCGGGCGAGCGCCTGGCGGAACTCGGGCGCGATCGGCGTGGCGCGCTCGGTGACGCTCAGGGCGCGCAGCAGATCGGCGACCCGCAGGCGGTAGCGTCGTAGGCTCGCGATGCGATTGTCGAACAGCGTGCGGCGCGTCACGTCGTTCGTGACGAAGGGATTGCCGTCCCGGTCGCCGCCGATCCACGAGCCGACCTGGAAGAACGGCGGCACGTCCCAGCGGTCCGTGGGGTACGCCTGCCGCAGCGCACGCTCGAGCTTGTCGACGAGCTCGGGCACGACCTCGAAGAGGTTTTCGTTGACGAAGTACAACCCCCACGCCAGCTCCTGCTCGACGGTGGGTTTCTCGAGCCGCAGCTCGCCGGTGAGCCACAGCAGCTCGATCTCGGTCCGCAGGTTCTCGACCAGGGCGCTGCGCTCCCGGGGCGTCCAGCGGGGGGCCTCGAGATCCACCAATCGACGGTAGAGGCGGCGATGCTTTTCGAGCACGGTGACGCGCTTGGCTTCCGTCGGGTGCGCGGTGATGACGGGGCGCACACGCAGGTTCGCGACTACGGCGCGCATCTCGTCCGCCGCGATCCCGGCCCGGGCCGCGGCCGAGACGACCTGGGCGAACGTGCCGCGGAGCTGGTCGTACCCGCGCGCGACTTCGCTCTGGCGCCGCTGCCGCATCGCCGCGTTCTGCTCCGCGAGCGACAACAGCTGGAACCACATGCCCTGCGCCTGAATGGCGCGGGCGACGAGCTCGGGCGGCGCCTGCGGGTCGAGGGGCTCGCCCGCGAGCACGCGCTCGATCTCCGGCTGATGCGTCCGGATGACGTCGCGAAAACAGTCGTGCAGCAGGCCCGCCGTGCGGGCGAGGTCCTCGTCGCTCACGCCACCCGGTCGCGCGGTGAGGCGCCTGAGAAGAACGCCTTGAGGTTGTCGAGCGCGCGGAGGCCCATGGCGATCCGCGTCTCGTGCGTGGCGCTGCCCAGATGGGGGAGCAGCACGACGTTCTCCATCGTCAGGAGGTCGGGGGTCACCGCGGGCTCGCGCTCGAACACGTCGAGGCCCGCCCCCGCGATCGTCCCCTGCTTGAGCGCGGCGACCAGCGCGGCTTCATCCACGATGTCGCCCCGGGCGTTGTTGATGAGGAACGCGCCCCGCTGCATGAGGGCCAGCCGCCGGGCGTCGATCAGATGACGGGTTTCGGGAGTCGCCGGCGAGTGTAGCGACACGACGTCCGCCTCGCGCAGCACGTCGTCCACGCTGCCCCTCGGCTCCGCGCCCAGCTCCGACACCACCGCGGCCGGCGGGGGGTACGGATCGTGGAAGATCACCCGCATGCCGAAGCCGTGGCGGGCGCGGTGCGCCACGGCCCGGCCGATCCGTCCGAGCCCGATGAGACCCAGCGTCTTGCCGCTGACGCGGGTGCCGAGCATGTGGGTGGGCCGCCACCCGGTCCAGGCCCCGGATCGCACGTGGCGCTCCCCTTCCCCGCCCCGGCGTGCCACCATGAGGATGAGCATCATGGCGTCGTCCGCGGTGTCGTCGGTGAGCACGTCGGGTGTGTTCGTGACGACGAGCCCGCGCGCCTTGGCGCTGGCCGTGTCGATGTGGTTGAAGCCGACACCGTAGTTGGCGAGGATCCGGGCCCGCAACGGGTCGACCGCGAGCACCTGCGCCGTGACCCGATCGGTGACCGTCGGGAGGAGAGCGTCCGCGGTGCGCAGGGCGTCCGCGAGCTCGGCAGCGCTGAGGGGGCGGTCGTCTGCATTGAGGCGCGCGTCGAACTCCCGTGCCAGCTGCTCCTCCACCGGGCCGGGGAGCCGCCGCGTGACCACGACCACGGGGCGGCCGGACCGCCCCGCGCTCACTGCTGCACCATCACCGGCCGCGACGATTGCTGGCGGAGCGCCTGGACGACCGTGGCCCCGAGCTCGGCGGGGCTCGGCGCCACGATCAGCCCGGCCGACCGCATGATCTCCGCCTTCTCCGCCGCGGTGTCCCCGAACGCCGAGATGATCGCCCCGGCGTGCCCCATGCGGCGGCCCTTCGGTGCAGTGAGGCCCGCCACGTAGCCGATCACCGGCTTCGTCATCTGCTCCTTCACGAACAGCGCCGCGTCCGCTTCCTGGGGACCGCCGATCTCCCCGATCATCATCACCGCCTCGGTCTCCGGGTCTTGCTCGAACAGCGCCAGGATGTCGACGAACGAGCTGCCGTTGATCGGATCGCCGCCGATGCCCACGCTCGTGGTCATCCCCGCGCCGAGCGCCTTCATCTGCGACGCCGCCTCGTAGCCGAGGGTGCCCGAGCGCGTGACCACGCCGACGGTCCCGCGGGCGTAGATGTGGCCCGGCATGATGCCCATCATGGCCCGGCCCGCGCTGATGATGCCGGCGCAGTTCGGCCCGATGAGGGTGGTGCGGCGCTCCTTCGCGTACCGCCAGAGGTAGCGTTTCACCCGCATCATGTCCTGCGCGGGAACTCCGTCCGTGATGGTCACGACCAGCCGGATACATGCGTCCGCCGCCTCCATGACCGCGTCGGCGCAGAACGGAGCGGGGACGAGAATCAGACTGGCCGCGGCGCCCGTGTTCGCGACCGCTTCCTTCACCGTATTGAAGACCGGCCGCCCCAGATGCCTGGTCCCGCCCTTTCCCGGGGTGACGCCGCCCACGACGTTCGTGCCGTAGGCGATCATCTCCTTGGCGTGGAAGGTGCCCTTGTCGCCGGTGAAGCCCTGGACGATGACCGGCGTCTTCTCGTCGAGCAGGATGCTCATGCGGCCACACCGGCGTCGCGCGCCGCGACCACCCGCTCGGCGGCTTCCGAGAGGGTGTCGGCTGTGAGAATCGGTAGGCCGCTCTCCGAGAGGATGCGGCGGCCCTCATCTACGTTGGTGCCCGCCAGCCGCACGACCAGCGGAACCGGCACCTGCACCGCCCGCACGGCCTGGACGACGCCCTGCGCCACCCAGTCACAGCGGTTGATCCCCGCGAACACATTCACGAGGATGGCGCGCACCTTCTTATCGGAGAGTACCAGGCGGAACGCGGCCGCGACGCGATCGGGGCTCGCCCCGCCCCCGATGTCCAGGAAGTTCGCGGGCTCGCCGCCGGCATGCTTGATCATGTCCATGGTGGCCATGGCGAGCCCCGCGCCGTTGATGATGCAGCCGATGTCCCCGTCCAACGCCACGTAGTTGAGCCCGTGCTGGGCGGCCTCCGCTTCGCGGGGATCTTCCTGGGCATAGTCGCGCAGCTCCGCGACGTTGGGCCGCCGGAACATCGCGTTGTCGTCGAAGCTCATTTTCACGTCCAGCGCGAGCACCTGGCCGTCCTGGGTGACGACGAGCGGGTTGATCTCGACCATGGTGGCGTCGAGCTCGCGGAAAGCGCGGTAGGCGCCGAGGATCGCCGTCACGGCCTGGTTCACCTGAGGGGGCGCGAGCCCCAGCCCGAACGCCAGCTCCCGCGCCTGGAACCCCTGCATCCCGACCGCCGGCTCCACTTCCTCGCGCACGATCGCCGCCGGCTCGCGCTGCGCGATTTCTTCGATCTCCATGCCGCCGTGCGGGTGCGCCACCACCACGATCCGCTCGCGCTTGCGGTCGAGCACCAGGCCGACGTACAGCTCCCGCTCGATCGGCGGCGCCTGCTCGACCAGCAGGCGATGTACCGGGAGACCCTCGGCGCCGGTTTGTGTCGTCACGAGCGTCTTGCCCAGCAGGTCCTTCGCGGCCTGGCGGACGTCCGCGTCGGTCGTGCAGAGCTT
>QHTS01000009.1 GCA_003220905.1 Gemmatimonadota bacterium
GTCGATCGTGAGCCCGAGCTTGGTCGCGAGGGTCGGCTGGGTGATCATCTCACCGGCCTCGGCCGCAAGGATGTGCGCGCCGATGATCTTCTTGGTAGCGGCATCCGCCACCAGCTTGATGAATCCTCGGGTGTCGTGCGCCGCGAGCGCCCTCGGCACGTGCTCAAGCGGCAGCTTGGAGACGAGCGGCTCGATCCCCTGAGCACGTGCCTCGTTCTCAGTAAGGCCCACGGAGGAGACGGCGGGATCGGTGAAGGTCACTTTGGGCAGTGCCGAGAGATCGTACCGGCGCTCGTTCCCGGTCAGGGCGTTCTCCGCCGCCAGTGCACCGGCATATCCCGCCACATACACGAACATGGGGTCGCCGATCACGTCGCCTGCAGCATACACGCTCGGGTTCGTCGTCTGCAGAAACTCGTCGACGACGATTTCTCCCTTCGTGCCGAGGGTGACGTCGATCGTGTCGAGTCCGAACCCCGCCGTGTTGGCTCGCCGGCCCGTGGCGACCAGCAGCTGTTCGGCGCGTGCAAAGCGCGCGGCAGAACCTGCGTAGTACTGGACCTCGTAGCCATCGCTGCCCCTGCTCACTCGATCAACCCTGATGTCGGTGTAGACCTCGAGCCCCTCCGACCGGAGGTAGTCTGCGAGGGCGTTGCCGATATCGGCGTCTTCAGCGGCGACGACGCGGGGCAGCGCTTCGAGGACGGTCACGCGCACGCCGAGCCGCACGAACATCTGCGCCAGCTCGAGACCCACGGCACTCCCGCCGATCACGATGAGGGATTGGGGAAGGCGCTCCAACGCCATCGCCGACGCGTTGTCCAGGTAGCCGGCCTCGGCGAGATCTGGGATCGATGGTGCCCAGGGAGAGGAGCCTGTGGTCACCACGATCTTGCCCGCAGTCAGCGTACGACCGCTGGCGAAGCGAACCTCGCGACCGGAGACGAAGGTAGCGCGCTCTTGGAACAGCGTGATCGAGGGGTAGACACGCAGCACGTTCCAGTATTTGCTCTGCCGCAGTTCGGCCACGAGCGCATCCTTCTCGCCGCGTACGGTCGGCCAGTCGGGCTGCCCATCGGTCGAGGGAATTCCCCGAAATCCGTGATGGACCCGGCGGTGCTGCGCCTCGGCCGCGCGGATGAGGGTCTTCGACGGCACACAGCCGACGTTCACGCAGGTCCCCCCGAGCGTGCCGCCTTCGACCATGGCGACGCGGGCGCCGAGGTCCGCCGCTCTAATGGCGGCGGCGAACCCCGCGGAGCCACCCCCTACGACCAGGAGGTCAAACCCGCCGCCGCCTCCCGTGATCACCGTCGGCGCCTCGGTTCGCGCCTCGGTCACTGGCCGCCTCCCGGAGCTCTCGTCGTGTCCGGCAGGATCGTGGCGCCGAACCCGGTGAGTCGGGTGAGGTGCGCGGCGATCTGCGCCGGGCTAACCTGCCGCGGGTCGTAGCGCACGATACCGAGGCTGTCGTCCAACGTCACGGTAGCGGTGTACACGCCCGTAAGCCGCTTCAAGGCGAGCCGTGCGGTGGTCGGGCAGCTTCCACAGGTCATCCGCGAGATGTGTAGCCGTATGGTGGCCGTGTCGGGAGTCTGAGCCGTGATGCGTCGAGACTGCGCGCCGGCCGTCTGGATTCCGCCGCCGCAGAATGGGCAAATGGCAGCAGCGCCGCCGAGTCCCGCAGCGAACAGCAACGCGAGCTTCATGGACGATACCATTGGAAACCTCCTAGCCCAGCACGAGTTTCGACCACCAGGGGAACGTGAGCAGCGGGATAGACACGATCGTCGCCGTCCACAGCGCCCACTTCATCCGGCGGCGGGCGATCGGCGAGGCACACAAGGTGCCAGGCTCGCACGCCCGCTTCTCCTCACCTCGCAGCACGACGAAGCCGAAGCCGAGCGCCAGCACGGTGCCAGCGACGAAGTAGGGCCGTAGCGGCTCGAACGTCGCGGCGAGCCCGGCGCCGCTCAGGCCGAGCGCGACGGCGACCAGCGGCCCAGCGCAGCACAGCGTTGAGACCACGGCGGCGACAACACCGCCCGTGGCGGCGAGTGCCGTCTTAGTGACTGATGTGGTCATGATCCTCCAAAACCTCCAGGATCGGGCAGTCGTCCGTCGGCCGTCGGGCCGTGCACGCCGCGGCTAGCCGCTCCAGCGTGCGCTTCATGCGTTGGAGGTCACGGATCCTCTGTTGGACGACCTCGATCTTCTGTCTGGTTTTCCGCTCGACGACATCGCAGGCAGCGCCGTGTCGGACCCGCAAGGCGAGGAGCTCCTGGACCTCCTGCAGCGAGAAGCCGAGCTCCTGGGCATGCTTGATGAAGCGGAGGCGCGCCACCGCTTCGTCGGCGTACTGGCGATACCCGGCCGGAGTGCGGCGCGGAGTCGGAAACAGGCCACGCCGCTCGTAGTAACGGATCGTCTGGATATTCACGTCGGCCGCGTTGGCGACCTGACCGATGGTGAGCGCCATTCTTGAGCTCTCCTTCAGGCTGAGGTCAAGATAGACCTTGTACCAGGGTATATGGTCAAGGGTGTTCCACGCGCCTTGCCACACAGCTTCTGGCGGGTACCTTACCGATATGGTGGGGTGAGGTCAGCGTGGGGTCTTCGACCCTCGAGCAGTGCATCTGTGGCGGCCAGCCTTAGCCTGCCGTCGCTCGTACCTGATAGCGTTTCCGATCTACCCGCCACGTCCGTTTGCGTCCTCCTCCCTAATCAACAAATCCCTGAACACAATAGCCGGGCGCTGCGCTGTCGTGCTCGTGCGCCGCCGTGCCTCCGCGGCCTCGGTCAGGTGCATGCGCAGCCCACGGTGGGATCGGCAAGGAGGCACTTATGGAAGGCAAGGGATGGGACGCAAGGCTCCTGGGCGTGGTCGCGGTGGGCCTCGCCCTCGCGTGCGAGAGTAGGGGGCCGATCGCGGCGCCCTCGACGTCGCGGGCTAGTGAGTTCTCGGCGAGTGCCGCCGCGCCCACAGCCGCTGCCCACGTCGGGTGGGAGGTCTTCGGTTCGGCGTCGGCGACGGCGGCCGACGAGCTGAAGATCATTGTGACAGGAAGCGGGACGTTCGTCGCTCCGGGAGGCGGCGGTGGGACCTCTAGTGCAGCCACCGGGGGCGGAACCTGGGAGACTCGGGACGCGAGCGACGCGGTGACAGGGAGCGGCAACTATAGGGTCACTGGACTGGTGCAGTGGGAGCGAGCGCTTGCATCGGTTCCGAGCATACCCGGGAGCACGGCGGGGCTCGCGATCCTGCGGGTCGAGTACGATGATGGGAGCGCTGGGACCCTCACGATCAGTTGCAGGATCTCGAACGCGCAGCCAGGTCGCTTCGAAGGGGTTACGGCATCCAAGGGCTTCGTGGACTTCTGGAACCGCGTGACGTCCCCGACCCTGTTCCACGTTCTGAGCTGAGGCGGGAGCGACGAGACGCGGGCAGGGTCTCGTACATGACTCCGGCCACGACCACTCCCGAGACGAAGGTCATCGCGGCGATCGCCGTGATTGCGAAGGGGATGGTGAACGCGTCCGCCAGGAGTCCTGCGGCGATCGCGCCTATGGCGTAGCCAGAGTCGCGCCAGAGCCGGTAGATGCCTACTGCGCTCGCCCGCCAGTCGGGGTGCGCGACATCCGACACCGCGGCGAGTAGGGTGGGGTAGACGAGCGCAGTCCCGATCCCCAAGAGCGTGGCGCCGACCATCCATGACGAGAACGAGCGGCCCACGACGAATGCCGTAATGCCCACCGCCTGCACCCACATCCCACTAGCGATCATCCACTTCCGTCCCCAGCGGTCGCTCAGCGCGCCGGTGGCGAGCTGGCCGATTCCCCACACCAGGGGGTAGGTCGCGGTCACCACCCCGATGCGGTCGAGCGTGACGCCGCGCGCGGCGAGAAACACGGGGATCAGTCCCCACACCATCCCGTCGTTCAGGTTGTTGACCATTCCTGCTTGGCTCGCCGCGAACAGCGCGCGGTCCCGCCAGCTCGTGAGCAGGAAGACGCGGGCGAATCCGGGGCGTGATTGCTCCGAGCCACGCTGACGCGCCTCCGCGCGCGCGTGGCCATGAGTGTCGTGGACGACAAACACCGATAGGAGCAGTCCGACCATGGCGAATGCTATGCCGGGATAAAAGGGCGCGGGCCGCAGCCCGTGGGCGGCGGCGAGGTAGCCAGTGAGCAGCGCCGAAAGCGACACGGCGACGTAGCCCGCGAACTCGTTCAGCCCCATCGCCAGGCCGCGCCGCCCCGGCCCCACGAGATCGATCTTCATGATCACCGTCGTGGACCAGCACAAGCCCTGGTTGACGCCGAGCAGAACGTTGGCGAACACGATCCAGCCCCAGCTCGGCGCCCAGATGATGAGCAGCGGCACGGGGAGCCCCGCGAGCCAGCCGGCGACGAGGAGCGGCTTGCGGCCGATCCGGTCGGCGAGCTCCCCGGCGAAGAGGTTGGCGAGCGCTTTGACGATACCAAAGCTGACAAGGAAGGAAAGGACGACGGTCTTCGAGACGAGCCCGAAGTCCGCCTGGGCGATGAGTGGGACGACGGTGCGCTCGAGCCCCACCATCGCTCCGACGAAGGCATTGACGACGACGAGCAGCGTGAACTGACGCCAGTTGGCGCCAAGGCCGAGCCGGATGGGAGACGGGGTCTCAGGCAACGGCGCAGCGATTGGCGCCTGCCTCCAGCTCCGTGGGGTCATCAGGCAACGTGCCGGCTTCGTTTAGCGCGACAATGCGGTGATGGTTCGACGGTGTTGGCGGGAGCCGGGTGAGGATCTGGCTCACGAACGCTTCCTCGGTCTCGCGCAGGAGCGACGTCCGCTCCCGGACTTCCTCGAGCGTCGCGCTGATGGGCCGGCCGTCAAACGCCACGGGCTCGCTCGTATGAGCAGGCAGGATGACGGTCTCTGGAGGAAATGTGACCAGGCGCTGCAAGGACGCGCGGAGCACGTGAGCGCGGTTGCGCGCCTGCGCCATCGTCGCCTCGAGATCCGGACGACCGACAGCCGCCAGGAACAGCGTGTCGCCAGTGAACAGGGCCCGCTCGCTCAACAGATAGCAGGCGCTCTCAGGCGTATGGCCCGGCGTGTGAAACACCCTGAGACCAGCGGATCCCACGCGCACGGTGTCGCCGTCGTTCAGCGGCTCGTACTCGAAGGAGACGCGATCCGTCGTCGGAAGACAGAGCCTCGCCCCGGTGTCGGCTGCGAGAGCCCGGGCGCGGGACAAGTGGTCGGCGTGTACGTGGGTTTCGAGGACCGTGCGGATACGCCAGCCGTGCTCGTCGGCCGCTCGACGGTACACCTGGCGATCGAGCGACGCATCGATGACCACGGCATCGCCGTGCGAGCCGATGAGATACGAAAGGCAGCCCTTCCCGGTGCGGCGCAGCTGCACGATCCGGGCAGTGCTCCCGGGGCAGGGAACCTCAGCGGTGTTCCAGGCCAGGCTCCAGGCGCGCATCCCGCCCTCGAGCGACACCGCGTCCAGGCCGCGCGCGCGCAACCGCTCAGCCGCGAGCAGGCTTGTCTTCCCCGCGGCGCACACGGTCACGACGCGGTCGCCATTCCTGGGGCGGAAGTCCGCGAGGGCGGACGGGTCGCCGCGGCGCAGTGCGTCGTACGCATCGGCGTGCACGCTGCCGGGGATGCTCCACTCGGCGCGCTCGGCGGCGGGACGCACATCGAGCACTGTGACAGGTGCCCCCTGCTCGAGCAGCTCCCGCAGGCCTTCAGTCGAGATGGTCCGTGCAGTCATCGGGGAAGCGTGCCTAGGTCGCGGGCTTCTGTGCCGTGAACAGCACCGCCTTCACGCCGTAGCCTTCGGCCGCGTCGCGCGTCGATTCCTTCCGGAACGCAAAGCCCGGCACGATCGTCGAGCGCACCCGCTTGAACCCCGCGTTCTCGAGCAGTGCGAACACCTCTCCCTCCGGGAGAGCGCCGCCGATTCAGCTGGCCCAGAGCTTGGGATCGTTCACGATGGACTGCGAGAGCTGTTTCGCGCTCACGATGTCGGTGATCGAGACCCGGCCGCCGGGCTTGAGGACGCGGAACAGCTCACGGATCACGCTGCGCTTGCGGAAGGACAGGTTGATGACGCCGTTCGAGATCACGACGTCCACGCTCACATCCGACAGCGGAATGTCCTCCATCCGCCCCTCGTGGCACGCGATCCGCACGCCTGAAGCGGCGGCATGCGCCTCAGCCTTCCGACACATCGTCGGGTTCAGATCGACGCCGATCACCCGGCCCGTCGGCCCCACCTGCCACCCGGCGATGATGCTGTCGAGTCCGGCGCCGCTGCCCAGGTCCAGCACCACTTCCCCGGCTTGGAGGCGGCTGCGCAGATGCGGGTTGCCCACGCCGGCGAACGACGCTACGGCGCCAGGCGGCGCACGATCGAGCCACTCGGGCTCGTAGCCGAACATCTCCGCCGCCTGACGCCCGTGGTAGAAGTGGAACTCCCCCTCGGGGTGCTCAGCCACTTCCTGATACATCCGCAGAACCTCACCCTTGATCACTCCCTCGAGTGGGGCTTGCTCCTCGGCGTGAAGCAGTGCGACGTCGGTCACGGTCGCGCCTGGCGCGGGTCGTCTTTCGGATTCACGTAGGTGATGCTCCAGGGCCCGACGCTGTGGAGCTGGAAGACGACTCCGTCGCTTCCGGTCCAGGCGTAGTGGACCATCTTCTGCGGCATCACGGCGTAGCTGCTGGCCGAAAGCGCCGTGCCGCCCGAATAGGTGGGCTGCTCGCCCATTCCGACGTTCAGCGTCCCGGAGAGCACGGTCACGTGCTCCAGCACGGCGTGCCAGTGCGGCGGCACCCGGTAGTTGGGCGGGAACTTGAGGCGCAAGGTGAGCGGGACGGCCTCGGCGGGGTTGCCTTCGAGCAGCGCGAACTGGGCGCCCCGGGGCAGGGATGGCGGGCCGTCGGCCCAACTGATGCCCGGCGCATGGACGACGATGGGACCGGCCGATGAAGTCGCGGCCGCCTGCGCGCTCGCCCGCGCGGCGAAAGCGACAGCGGACACGACAGCGAGGACGGTGAGCATCACGTGGTGCCTCATGAGGATCTCCTTGGGCGCTCGGCGCCCAACCCGAAGAAGTGCCCTGAAACTGGCGCAGGTTGCACCATAGGACAAATACGAGTTACTAATCTCCCCGATAGGGTTTATCCTATGATCGTGACCAAGCCTGGCCTCACGGTGCACCGCCTCGAGCTGTTCCTCGCCGTCTTGGACCATGGTGGGGTGGGCCGCGCCGCCCAGGCCTGCCACATCAGCCAGCCCGCCGTCTCCGAGCACCTGCGTGGACTGGAAGCGCACTTTGGCGTCCGACTCGTCGAGCGTCACGGGCAGCGCGTACGGCCGACTGCGGCGGCGCGCGTGGTAGAGCCATACGCGCGCCAGGCCCTCGCGTTGCTGCGTACCGCCGAGCAAGCGGCGGGCGAGGTGCGCGGGCTTCGGGCGGGCTCCCTCACGATCGGCGCCAGCACGACTCCCGGCACCTACCTCCTGCCGGCCGCACTCGGCCGGTTCCATGCGGCCCATCCCGGGATCGCCCTGAGCCTCGAGATCAGCGATACCCGGGAGATCGAGCGCTCGGTGGCGGTGGGTCAACTGGAGCTGGGAGTGATCGGCGAAGCGCCGCTCGTGCCCGGGCTAGCTGCGGAACCCTGGGTGAAGGACGAGTTGGTGCTCATCGTCCCGCGCGGCCACCCGTTCGCGCGACGCCGGGCCGTGGCCGCGCACGCGATTGCGGGCGAGTCCTACATCGCTCGCGAGCAAGGGTCGAGCACCCGCGGCGTGGCGGAACGCTATCTCGCGCGGCTGGGGGTGACGCTCACGCCGGCGATGGAACTCGGAAGCACCGAGGCGATTCGGGAGGCAGTCGCCGCGGGCCTCGGGGTGGCGCTGGTGTCGCGTCACGCGGTCTTGGCGCGGGATCGGCGGATCGTGGCCGCGCGGCTCGCCGGCCCCCGCTGGACGCGGGATCTTCTGATTGTGCGGCGTCTCGGGACGCCGCTGGGGCCCGCAGCCGCCGCCCTCCGGGACCTGCTCCTCGAGTCTCGTGTTTAGCCCCTTCTCGCGGTGGCCAGCCAGTGATCGTGGCGTTCAAGGACGGCGGTCGGGCGACCTAGCTCTCTGGCTCTAATCCTTCAATCCGATGCGCCTCCTGCTCGCTCGGTCGCGCGTTTGCCGGCCTGTACATAATGACTCGCGCTCGCTCCAGCGTGATCAGCCCGCCGCCGATCAGCTCATCGAGGTCGGGCAGGATCGACTGGATGGCTTCCTCGGTCTCCACCACCTCGATGACGATCGGGAGGTCGAGCGACAGGCGGAGCACCTTCTCCGTATGGACCGCGCTCCCGGCACCGAACCCGGCGACGCCGCGCAGCACGGTCGCACCGGCGAGCCCCTTCTAGCGGAAACGCTCGAGCAGAGCCTCGTAGAGGGGTTTCCCGTGGTACTTGTCGCTCACACCGATGAGAATGCGCATCAGCGTGCGTTCACCCTTGAAGCGATGCGGCATAGCGGCGCTCCTATAAGAGCCGGTTGGCCAGGGCGGTACCTGCGACGACGGCGGTGAGGCAGCCGAGAATGGTCCCGCCCATGTAAAGTCCCGCGTGCCAGTACTGACTATCGCGCAACAGCGTCATCGTCTCGTAGCTGAATGTCGGCCCGGGTTTGGATCCAGCCCTGAAGCCCGTAGCGGGCGACCGTGCCCAGGATTCCGCCGAGCGCGATGTACGCGAGCACCGTCATTCCGGCGCGACTGGCGCCGCCAAGCAGTACCGCATCTAGGAGCGCGTGGCTAAGTTAGGGGGCCGCCACCGTAGCTCAGTGGTAGAGCTCTCGATTCGTAATCGAGCGGTCGTCGGTTCAAATCCGACCGGTGGCTTCTGACCTGTCGCTGTGATTGACACCCCCTCCGACCAGGGATAGTGTAGATACTGTCCCGCCCAAGGCTCGAAATCCATGACCGCGCAGGCGCCTCGCCCGTCCGTGCCCCGCTCGTCCTTCGCCGCTGCGCTCAAGGACTACACCTTCATCCGACCGGGCATCGCGGTCTCGATCAGCGCGGCCTGCCTCATCGCCGCCGTGATCATCGGGGTCTTCCTGATCGGTTCACTCAAGCGGGCGACGGTGATCGTGGACGTGGCTCGGCGGACCGTGTTCACCCTGCACGGCTACAACGCCGCCCTGGAGACGTGGCAGCAGCTCGTCGTGAGCGAGGATCCCGAGCTGAAGAAGCCCGAGTCCCGGGCGCTGCGCGATAGGATCCGCTCAGCCTTGACGGGTGAGCTTCAGAAGCTCGCCGCGGCGACGCAGGATGCCTCGCAGCGCACGCTCATCGAGACGGTGATCAAAGGGCTCCAGGCCGGGAACGTCGGGCTGAACGAGGCGGGCCGGCAGGCAATGGTCGTGGTACTCGCCCGCCAGGACGAAGCGATGCTCGAGGCCGTGGGAGTGTCGCAGCGCGCCGTGCTGCTGTCCGCTGTGCTGATCGCCCTCACGGTAGTCGCCGCCGGGACGCTCGTGGTCCCGATGGCGTGGCTCTACATCAGGTTCAAACGGGGTGCCCTTATTCGGGTCGCCGCGTAACGGCTGGGAGGTCGGTTCTGATTCAGCGGGGCGGCGGCGCTCGGTGCGGTCGCCCGGGAGCGAGACGGCCGGCGCTCCGCTCGCGCACGTAGGCATAGATCCGATCGATCAGCTCGTCGTCAAGGAGCGGATCGAACCCCTTCATCTCTTTGCTTTCCGTTCCTCGGTGGACGACCACGCGGAACGAGTCGGGCGTGACGCCACCCTCGGCCGTGATAGCAAACAGGAGGTCAGGCGCCGTGAAGCCCCCGGTCGCGTTCTCACCGTGGCAGCGGGCGCAGTACACCTGATAATACTTCCACCCCTGGTACACGGGCTCCGTGACCGCGAGCTTGTCCGGCACGGTATCCCGCTGCTGAGCTCGGAGCGACGGGCCAGCTGCGCCTGCCACGGCGAGCGCGGCGAGTCCGACAACCGCGATCTGGACGTCGAGTGCCACGGCGACTAGAGCTTCACCACCGCCGCTTCCCACCCGGCGAGGTCTTTGTCCTGCTGGTACGCTGTCGCGAGGTCGACCACGATCGTGTCGCCGCTCTTGCGCAGCGCATACCGGTCCATGCCGCGCGTGGCGCGTCCTTCGATGAAGATCCCCGTCGGCTGATACTTGCTGTGGTGCTTCGGGCACTCGAAGCGCTGCATGTCGTCGTACCAGCGCAGCGCGGTGCGCTGGTGCGGGCACCACAGGACGAAGGCGTAAACTGCGTTCTGGTAGCGGACCACGATCACGGCGCGATCCTTGTCGATACCGGCTCCGTCCCGTGCTGGAAGGGGATAGACGGCCTCGTCGCCCAGGACCTGGAGAGAGGACAGAAACTCGACGGGGAGGGCGGCGAAGGCGATAAACAGGCCGGCGTCACACAGGAATGCGCGGCGCGGAACCGCAGCGCACTCCCTGCACGACGCCGCCGCAGTCGCCGAGGGGAAGTTAGGCTTGCGCATAGGGGCGTCCCAGAAAGAGCGCTCAGGCGCTCCTGAGGAGCGTGCCCGCGAGAATCAGCGTGAGCCAGAGAGCGATGCTCGCGCCCGAAATGTAGCGGAGCCGGGCCCAGAGAACCGGCGAGTCCGGCTGCTCGCCCTGCCGCAGCGCCGTCTCGGTGCGGGACAGAAGGTACCCGTTCGTGAGCAACAGCGCGAGCAGCGTCATCTTGACCCAGAAGACCCAGGAGCGAGCGAACGTCTCGATGTCGGCGAGAAACAGCAGGAAGCCGCTCGAGATCGCGATCACGAGACCCAGCATGACCGGGCGATGGACCGTGTGCAGGTGCTGGAGGTGGCGGATCTGCCCCGAGATGCGGGCGGCCATCGCGATGAAGGTCTCACGGTCGGTCGCGATCGCGAAGCCCCCGCCCAGGAAGATGCCGGCCAGATGGAGAAAGGTGAGGGTAGTCTGGACCGCAGGATTGTTGCGGTAGAGCGACGACCACGGCTCGAGGACGCGCGTGAGCCCGTCCACCACTCCCCTCACCAGGAGCACGGCGAATCCAACCTATTCCTCCGGTCAGCCGAGCCCCAGCTTCTGCACCAGCGAGCCGTACCTCGGGTCCGACCGCAGGGGGTCGAGCCAGGGGGCCACTCGCAGGAACATGAGCCCGGGGTCTCGAAGCTGGAATGCCCGCTCCAACTGCTCGAACGCCCGATCCTTCGCGTCCAGCGCCGTGAGCAGAAACGCCGAGAGGAGGGCCAACCGGTCCGCGCCCGCCAGCTTGGGCTCCAGCTCCTCCAGTATCCTGCGCGCTTCTTCTTTCTTCCCCGACGCGGCGGAGGCATACCCCAACATCAGCTTGTACAGGGTCTTGGATCCGGGGCGCTCCATCTGCTTCCGGATATCGGCGATCGCCTCATCGTACGCTCCCTTCGCGACATAAACCCACCAGAGCACTAGGCGGGCGCCTAGGAAGTCGGGGTCCATCTCCAAGGTCTTCTGGAACTCCTCGATCGCCTCGTCGTAGCGGCGGGCGTAGTAAAGCACCCACCCTACCGCACGATTCACCGGAACCGAGAGGGGGTCGAGCTGCTGGGCGCGCTTGATCTCGACCAGAGCTTCGGCGTGCCGTCCGAGCGCGGCTAGATACTCGGCGAACCACTGGTGCGCGTTCACGTAACTCGCGCTGAGCTCCAGCGCGCGCCTGAACTCCCGCTCCGCACCCCGCCAATCCAAATCGCCGAGCCAGCGGGCGTAGGCCAGCGACGTGTGCGCTTCGGCGAGGGTGTCGTCCAGTTCCAGGGCCTTCAACGCCATAGCCTTCGCCTGCGCTAAGCACTCCGTCGCGGGCTTGGAGCTGAGCCCGATGCTGAGAAGCTCGTAGGCGTCGGCTAGACCAGCGTAGGCCAGCGCGTAGCCGGGATCCTTGGCGATGGCTCCCTCGAAATGACCGATCGCTTTCTGTACCTCGGCTTCGGACCACTTGTTCGCGTGATAGCGGCCAAGGAGATACAGGTTGTACGCCTCGGCCTGGTCGGTCGGCTTCTTTTCGAGCCGCTGCTTCTCTTCCGGGGACAGAGCCGTGGCCAGCGCCCCGGCAATCTGCTGCGCCAACTCGCTCTGAACCTCGAAAACGTCGAGCAGCTGGCGGTCGTAGGTCTCGCCCCAGAGTTGCTTCGCGGTCCGTGGATCGACCAGGCGGGCAACGATCCGCACCCGCGGCCCGGCCCGACGGACGCTTCCTTCGAGGATCGTCGCCACGCCAAGCTCCTCCGCGATCGCGGCAATCCTCTTGCCCGTCTTCTTGTACTGCATCGTCGACGTGCGGCACACGACCTTCAGCGCCGCTATCTTGGACAGCGTGGAGATGATGTCGTCAGTGACCCCGTCGCTGAAGTACTCATTCTCCGGGTCGGCGCTCATGTTCTCGAACGGCAGCACGGCGACGGACCGCGCGACGGTGATGTCGTGGAGCATTGCCTGCGCCGTCCCCACCGCGATCGCCACGGTCACCGGGGTGCCCAGGGCTTCGGCGAACCGAGCGGCCGACATGAACCGATCGGCGGGCAGTGTGGCCAGTGCCTTCTTCACCGCCGCATCGACCGCTTCCGGAACCAGCTCGCGCACCGCGCGGAGCGATCCGATCGGGCTCGTCAACCGGTTGGCGATCACCGCCTCGAGCGTGTTCCCCGCGAACGGTGGCTGGCCCACCAGCATTTCGAAGAGCACGCAGCCGAGGCTGTAGACGTCGCTCCGGCCGTCGAAATACTGGCTCCCCTCGGCCTGTTCCGGGCTCATGTAGGCCAGAGTGCCGATCACCCGCGGCCCGGTCAACGATTGGGCGCTGGCCACCCCGATAGCTCGGGCGATGCCGAAATCCGCCACGACGGCGTGGCCTGCATCCTGCAAGATGTTCGCCGGCTTGATGTCCCGATGCACCACGCCGCAGCTATGCGCGTAGCTCAGCGCGTCCGCCACCTCGCGAGCGATCTGGAGCGCTTCGTCGACCGGGAGTTGACGTTCCCGGGCCAGGCGCTCGCGCAGCGACTCTCCCTCGACATAGGGCATGACATAATAGAGCAACCCGTCGGCTTCATCCGAATCGTACAGCGGCAGGATGTGAGGGTGGTGGAGGCGGGCGGCGATCTGAATCTCCTGGAGAAACCGGGCTGCCCCGAGCGACGCAGCCAGCTCGGGCCGGAGCACTTTCAGAGCAACCGCACGCTCATACTTCAAATCCTGGGCGAGGAAGACGTCTGCCATTCCTCCGTGCCCCACTTCCCGCTGGACCTTGTAACGGCCAGCGAGCGCTGAGGTCAGGCGTTCAAATAGCTCGGCCACTGATGGACTCTACTGAATGTCTAGACCTTCCGGGTGGGCAGCGGGACGTGGGACGAACGACGTGGCGTCGTGTCACCTCGTCTGACTCGGATTCTGATAGTCCAGGCACATTCTATCTCCCGGACGCCCCCCCGGTAAGTGTCCCCCTACGCCGCGAACGTCACCTTGTGCCCCTTGGCCTTGAGTGACGCCGCCAGACCCGCCTTCTCGACCGACTTCATGTAGGCTTCGTCGGGGCTGATCTCCTTCTTCTCGACCAGGTCGAGCAGCGCGTCATTCAGCGTGAGCATGCCGAGCTGCTTCGACGTCTGGATGATCGAGGGGATCTGGAACGTCTTCCCCTCGCGGATCAGGTTCGCGATCGCCGGCGTCGTCAGCAGGATCTCGCGGGCGGCGACGCGCCCGCCGCCCAGCTTCTTGCACAGCGTCTGGGCGATGACGCCCTTCAGCGATTCGGACAGCATCACCCGGATCTGCGACTGGCGGTCCGCGGGAAACTGGTCGATGATGCGGTCCACCGTGGATGCGGCCGTGGTCGTGTGCAGCGTACCGAACACCAGGTGACCGGTCTCCGCCGTCTCGATGGCGATGGCGATGGTCTCCAAGTCACGCATTTCGCCCACCAGGACGATGTCCGGGTCCTCCCGCAGCGCCGCGCGCAGCGCCGACCTGAAGCTGTCGGTGTGCGTCCCCACCTGCCGCTGCGTGATGACGCACTTCTTGTTCTCGTGGACGAACTCGATCGGGTCTTCGATGGTGATGATGTGGTCCGTGCGCGTCCGATTGACGAGGTCGACGAGCGCGCACAGCGTGGTGGACTTCCCCGAGCCGGTCGGCCCGGTGACGAGCACCAGGCCCTTCGTCAGGTAGCAGAGCTGCTGCACTTCCTTCGAGATGTGGAGCTGGTCCACGGTGACGACCTGCGCCGGGATCACCCGGAACACCGCCAGCGGGCCTTTGCGGTCGCGCGCCGCGTTCACCCGGAAGCGGGCCAGCCCAGCGATCTCGTAGGCGAAATCCGAGTCGCCCGTCTCCTTCCACTCGCCGCGGTTGCGCTCCGGCATGACCGCCAGGAGCATGAGCTCGAGCTGGGACGCGCTCAGCGGCGGCGTGGCCTGGCGCTTCATCTCCCCGTGCGTGCGGAACACCGGCGGCTCCCCCACCCGCAAATGCAGGTCCGACGAGGCGGATTGGACCAGGGCCTTGAGCAGGTCACCGAGTGCCCGCTCCGCGGCCTTGAACTGCGGCGCGGCGAAGTCGGCGGGCAGGCCCTGGGGCGGAGCCGCCAAAGAGGCGGTCGCACTCGGCGCCTCGACCATGGGTGCGGCAGCGATCGCGGAGGGCTTCGGCGGACGCGGCGGAGGTGCGGCGGGCGCGGGGACTCCCCCGACGGCGGGTGCCCGCTGGGCTGCCGGAGCGGGAGCCCCCCCCCCGGTCGCCGCCGGAGGGGCTGCCTCCGCCGGCCGGTCACCCGCGGAATTCTCGATCCGCGCTACGACCGCCGTCAACCGCCCCATGTCCGGCACGATCCGCACCCGCACCATGCCCCGGTCCGCCACGTACTCGAACTCGGTCTCGGCCATCTTGTCGATGTGGTCCGCCGACTCGGACGGTGCCACCTCGACGAGTAGCGCGTAGATGTGCTGATCCGTGAGCGGTTGCCGGCTCACCTTCCGGGGCTTGCCGTCCTTGACCATCGTGACCGGCTCGTCCGGCAGGAGGTACAGCTGATCGCCCTGCTCCCGGAGCAGGACGTCGACGAACGGATCGATCCGTGCGGCCATGACCTAGCTCAGTGGGCGCGCGTACAGCACGTACGCGCGGTTGACGTAATGGGTCGCCGCATGGGTCCACACCGCGAAGAAGGGGTCACGGGACGCGTTGAGATAGTCGAGCAGGCGCGCGTGGTGGTCGGGCAGCTCGGCGCTCGCCCAGCCCCCGAGCTTGGAGCCACCCGTCAGCACGAGCTCGACGCCGAGCATCCGCGCGGCTGAGAGCCGGGCCGGGTCGGCGATGGGCGCCTGGCGGTCGACCGAGAGCGAGACCGTTTGCACTTTCGAGATGAGCAGGACGTCGTGGTTCGCCGCGGGCCGGAACGCGAAGAAGCCTTCGGGCCGGTTCAGGAGCTCCAAGACCGTCTCCGGACCGTCGTGGTGGGGGACGCGCTCCATCACGAAGATCTGGCCCGGCTGGGCCACACCTTGCGTCAGGAGCAGATTCGCGGGGACGGGAGTGCGGGGCAACGAGAGGTCAGACACGGGAGAATCATAAGGGCATCAAAGACGTCTAGCAAAGGCGTCTCGCACAAACGTCACGCGGAGGCGTCGACGTACCCACTGGACGTCGTTGCGTGACGCCTGTGCGTGACGTCTCTGCTCGACGTTTTTCTTCAGTGTGGCCGACATTGCACCGAGACTGGCTGCGTGCGGCCACACCCGATCTGTTCGTCCATCCCGCTCGCGATGGGGCCGCACGCGGTGCTTTGCGCCCCCTCGCGGGCGGCCTGCTCGGTCGGCCCGACCGCCGCGGCGCAGTTGGTCCGCCCGTGGTACTCCATGCACACGCGGCACTGCACCTTGGCCCGCGCGGTGGTCATGAAAAAAAAGAGCGCCGCGACGGCGAACACCGCGGCCAGGGTGTAGAGCGTCGAGCGCTTCACGCGCGGAGCGTCATTGGGATGGGCGCTAAGGTAGGCGCTCCCTTCAGACTGTCAACGCCGCGACGGTCGGGGGGCTGCGCCGTCGTTCGTGCGCCGAATCGTGGCGCGCACGCCATTCATGGTGCCCCGTTTTGCAGCCCGCGCGCGCTGCGTTCCTGCAGCACGCGGTTTGCAACGCTTCCCAGCCAATCCCATCGGAAGGTACGTCGCATGCGCAGCTTCGTCCTCGTCCTCGCGGTCGGCCTGTTGGTCAGCTGTCGCGATGCCGTGCAACCGACGGCACCGGCCGAGGCGGCGGCCACCGCAGCGGCCTCGGCCCCGTACACCTTTGTCGATTTAGGCAGCCTGGGGGGCTATACAGAAGCAGCGGCCATCAATGACGCTGGCCAAGTGGTGGGTTGGGGTTGGACCGCCTCCGGGACGCAGCACGCGTTCTTTTGGGACGCCGGCGTGATGCGCGATCTCGGTACGCTCGGCGGCGATTTCAGCGTGGCGAACGGAATCAATGCGCGCGGCCAGGTGGTGGGAAGAAGCGCGACTGCCAGCGGGGAGATTCACGCGTTCCGCTGGACCGACGGCACCATGGAAGACATCGGGCCGAACTCTGGCATCGCCCCGGTCTTGATCAACGCGCAGGGCCAGGTTGCGTGGACTGCGCCGGTCCCAGGGGGCGCTCACCCGATGCTGTGGGACGCGGGGACCGTCGTAGATCTCGGCACCATCGGCGGGGCTTACAGCAATGCCAGGGCACTCAACGATCGCGGAGAGGTCGTCGGCGCTAGCCCAACGACAGAGGGATTCACCCATGCCTTCCTCTGGTCGAACGGCGTCATGCGGGACCTTGGCACGCTGGGCGGCCGGTTCAGCGAGGCGAGGGCTATCTCGGCCAGCGGGCAGGTGACGGGCCTGGCCTTTTACACCGACCGCGAGGCACACGCTTTCCTGTGGGACGGACAGATGACGGACCTGGGCGCCTTGCAGGATTTTGCGGCGAGTTGGGGCGTCGCCCTCAACGAACGCGGCGATGTCATCGGGCAGAGTTCCCGCGAGAGCGACAACCCCGAACAAAGCCGGCCCTTTCTTTGGCGGCACGGCCTGCTGTCCGCGCTCCCGGGGCCAGATCCCTACGCCCCGTACCTGACAGCTAATGCGGTCAACAACCGCGGGCAGGTAGCTGGTGGCTACGAGCGGCGTCTTCCATTCGTGCGAGTTGCGGTCGTGTGGGACGACGGCACGTTGTGGGAGCTGGGTGGATCGAACAGTTATGCAATGGCGATAAACCAGCAGGGCGACGTGGTGGGCGTCGCGAATGGCCACGCGGCGCTCTGGCGGAGGACCGACTCTCAGGCGGCCGCGTCGCTGGTGGCCGCGAGCCGCTGAGATCATGACGAGAGCCGGGCGGCACGTCGCCGCCCGGCTCTCTGATTTCCCTTGCCGCCCGGCGTCTACGGCTTCCCGGCGGTCTTTCGGCGCTTAGGCGACGGCTCGTGGAACTGCTGTTGCTCCGTCGAGCCCTCCATCGCGGTCACCGACGATTGCCCGCCGGTCGCGACCTGAGTGATCTCGTCGAAGTACCCGACGCCCACGAACTCCTGGTGCCGCACCGCCGCGTAGCCGTCCTTTTCCGACGCGAACTCGCGATTCTGTAGCTCCGAGTAGGCGGCCATCCCCTTGTCCTTGTACGCCCGCGCCAGCTCGAACATGCTGTGGTTCAGCGCATGGAACGCGGACAGCGTCACGAACTGGAACTTGTAGCTCAGGGCACCCAGCTCCTTCTGGAATGCGGCGATCTGCGCCTCGCTCAGGTGCTTGCGCCAGTTGAACGACGGCGAGCAATTGTACGCGAGCAACTTGCCCGGGTACTTGGCGTGGATCGCTGCGGCGAACTTCGTCGCTTCCGCGAGATCCGGCTTCGACGTTTCGAACCAGAGCAAATCGGCATATGGTGCGTAGGCGAGCGCCCGCGCGATGGCGGCGTCCACGCCGTCGCGCACGTGGAAAAACCCCTCGGCGGTCCGCTCGCCGGTCAGGAAGCGCTGGTCGTACTCGTCGCAGTCGCTCGTGAGCAGCGTGGCGCTGTTCGCGTCGGTGCGGGCGATCAGGATCGTGTCCACGCCGCACACGTCCGTCGCCAGGCGCGCCGCCACCAGCTTCGTGATGAACTCGCTCGTCGGCACGAGCACCTTGCCGCCCAGATGCCCGCACTTCTTCACCGACGCGAGCTGATCCTCGAAGTGCACCCCGGCCGCGCCGGCGTCGATCATGTTCTTCATGATCTCGAAGGCGTGCAGCGGTCCCCCGAATCCCGCCTCGGCGTCCGCCACCAGCGGGGCGAACCAGTACGTCGCGTGGTCGCCCTTCATGTGCGCGATCTCGTCGGCGCGCTTGAGGGCGTTGTTGAGGCGACGGAGCAGCGCGGGAACGGAATCGGACGGGTAGAGGCTCTGGTCGGGGTACATCTCGAGCGCGTTATTCGCATCGGCCGCCACCTGCCAGCCGCTCACGTAGATCGCCTTGAGCCCCGCCTGCACCTGCTGAATCGCCTGATTGCCGGTGACCGCGGACAGCACGGCGACGTAATCGTCATCCTGGAACAGCTGCCACAGGCGCGCCGCGCCATACCGGGCGAGCGAGTACTCGATGTCGATCGAGCCCCGGAGGCGGTACACATCGCCCGCCGTGTACGGTCGGGTGACGCCCTTCCAACGACTCCCCGTCTTCCACGCCTGCTCCAGGGACGTGATGAACTGCTGCTTATCCATGGTGCCCGTCCGTGATTTGTCGAGCGGTGTCAGTCGAGATACTCGTACGCTACCGTGGTGAGGAACTCCGCAAAGTCCGCGCCGGTAGCGAGGTTCGCCAGAATCCGTCCTGCTAGCGAAAACTTATCGTGGCCGGGGCCCGCATGCCCTACCCGTTCGGGTAGGGCCTGCACCAATTCGGCGATGTTTTGTTGCACCATAGTGGCAGTTACGGGTCGACCGTCCTGCAGGTGCGCGCCGTGGCGCAGCCACTGCCACACCTGCGCGCGGGAGATCTCGGCCGTCGCGGCGTCCTCCATCAGGTCGTTGATCGGCACGCAGCCCATGCCGCCGAGCCACCCCGCGAGGTACTGCAGCGCGACGCTGAGGTTCGTGCGCAGGCCGTCCGCAGTGATCTCCCCGGCCGGGGTCGCGAGCAGGTCGCGCGCCGTGACGCGCACGTCCTCCCGCGGCCGGGCGATCTGGTGGGGTCCGGACATGTGACCGTCGAAGACCTCACGCGCGACGGGGACGAGTCCCGGGTGGGCGACCCAGGTGCCGTCGTGCCCCTGGCGCACCTCCCGGAGCTTGTCCTGGCGGACCTTTTCGAGCGCCTGGGCGTTCAGTGCGGCGTCCCGTTTGATCGGGATCTGGGCCGCCATGCCCCCCAGCGCGTGGATCCCACGGCGGTGACAGGTGCGGACGACCAGGGCCGCGTAGGCGCGCAGGAACGGCTGCTCCATCGTGACGAGCGCGCGATCGGGGAGCACGCATTCGGGGCGGCGGCGCAGCTTCTTGATGTAGCTGAAGATGTAGTCCCAGCGCCCGCAGTTGAGCCCAGCGGAGTGGTCGCGCAGCTCCCACAGGATCTCGTCCGTCTCGAACGCCGCGAGAATCGTCTCGATCAGGACGGTCGCACGGATCGTGCCGCGCGGCATCCCGAGCGCGTCCTGCGCAAAGATGAAGACGTCGTTCCAGAGGCGCGCCTCGAGATGGCTCTCGAGCTTGGGGAGATAGAAGTCCGAAATCGAATAACGACGCCGCGATCGGCTGCTCGTCCACGACCAGGTGCTTCTCGACCAGGTGCCAGCCCCGGGGCCGCACGACGAGCGTCGCGGTCTTGGCCTCGAGCGCGTAGCGCTTCCCTTCGGGACTCGTGTACGCGATGGTGCGGGTGGCCGCGTCGCGCACGTTCTGCTGGCCGCGCAGGTTGTTCTCCCACGTGGGCGCGTTCGCATCCTCGAAGTCCGCCATGAAGACGTTGGCGCCCGAGTTGAGCGCGTTGATCATCATCTTGCGCTCCACGGGGCCGGTGATCTCGACGCGGCGGTCGGTCAGGTCGGGGCGGATCGGTGCGACCGTCCAGTCCGAGTCCCGGATCTCTCTCGTCTCGGGCAGGAAGTCGGGCAGCCGGCCGGCATCGAGCTCCTGCTGGCGGTCGCGGCGTCGCGCCAGGAGCCGCTGGCGCTCCGGCTCGAAGCGGCGGGCCAGCGCGCCAAGAAACCGGAGCGCGGCGGGGCTCAGAATCTCCGCACAGTCGGGCGGCGGGGCGGTGAGGACGCGGATGCCGGGTTCGCTCGCGGGCATGAGTGAAAGATAATTGCTAGGTTAGACGGCTCAC
>QHTS01000353.1 GCA_003220905.1 Gemmatimonadota bacterium
CGCTCCACCAGACGCCCTGCACGGTTCCGGCCGGGCCAGCCAGCTGCTGGACGTGAAGCGGCTCGAGCCAAACCGCTCCCCGCCCGGGCAGCACCAGGTTGATCTCCAGGCGGCTCGGCACCTGGGAGGCACCGCTCAACTCGAAGGGGAGCTCGAACCGCCGCCAGTTTGACTCGCCGTGGAGGGCGGCAAGGGGGCCCTGTGCCCCAAGCGTGCGGCTGAAAAACCGCTCGCCGTCCGGGAACACCGTCCACATCTCGAGGTAGCCCTGCCCCTCCACGCCTTGGTAGCGGACCTGACCGGTGACGGCGTAGGCCGGGCCCGTGACCGGCGGCCGTTCGATCGTGACGAGATGAAAAGACATCGGACCCGTAGACCGGAGCTGCAGCACCGCCGCCCCGCCCGTACCCTCGCCGGGCAACGTCATGCCTCCGGTCACGGGCGTCCGCGACCAATCGATCGTCAGCTCCTGTGCGGCCACCGGACGGCCGGCCACAAGGAGCGCTATTCCGACGCTAGCGAGCACCTGTTTCATGTCGATCCTCCTGCTCCTTCCTATGAGCCTCAAGGAGTGCGTGGAACGTCTCGGCGTTGAGCAGACCGTCGGCGTACGCGGCACGGAGCCGCAACTCGAACGGACCGGCGTCTGGCGCGGCGTCGACCAGCTTGACCTTCTCGATCAGCCGATCCAGGCGCAGTCGAACCGTGGGGTACGAAATCCCGTACTGGGCCGCGAGGTCCTTCAGCGTCCCCCCAGCGAGCAGGAATCGCTTCAGGAAGCCAAGATCCTCCTCGCTCAAATGCTCAATCCACGGTTTGGCCACGTGCCCACGCCCTTTTTCACTATATTGAGTACAACATGAATATTATTGATATAATAATTAAAGTCAAGTTAAGGAAAAGAAACCATCATCCCCCGGCGTAGGTTGGCACGGCGCCAGGAGTTGCGTGGATCGACGAGGAAATGTGATCTGGGGTGTTCAGGGCCTCACGACGCCAGCTTCTCCTCCAGCACCCGCTGGGCCAGCTTCGGGTCAGCTTTGCCGCGCGACGCCTTCATCACCTGCCCCACGAAGAACTGCAGCAGCCTGGTCTCGCCCTGCTTGTAGCGCGTGACCTCCGTGGTGTGGGTGCCGAGCACCTCACTCACCCACCCTGCTAGCACGCCTGTGTCCGCCACCTGGACGACGCCGAGCGCCTCGGCGACGTTGCGCGGCTCCCCGCCGCGCTCGGCGACCTCGGCGAACACGCGCTTCGCTGCCTGGTGGCTCAACGTGCCGCCCCGCACGAGCCCGATCAGATTCGCGAGCGCCCCCGGGGCCACGCGCAGCCCGTCCGCGTGATCCTTCGCGTCCTCGAGCACTTCGGTCATCACCCAGTTCGCGGCGGTCTTGGCCTCCGCGCCCGCGTGGACCACGGCCTCGTAATAGTCGGCCACGGCGCGGTCGGCGGTGAGCACGGCTGCGTCGGTCACGCTCAGCGCGTACTTCTCGACGAAGCGCTCGCGCTTTTTCGCCGGCAGCTCGGGCAGGAGCGTCTGCTGCTCGGCGATGAACTCCTCGGTGAGCACCAAGGGCGGTAGGTCGGGGTCCGGGAAGTAGCGGTAGTCGTGGCTTTCTTCCTTGCTGCGCTGCGGGCGCACGCTGTTCGTCTTCGAGTCGTACAGCATGGTCTGCTGGGCGACCGTGCCCCCGCCCTCGAGCACGGCGATCTGGCGATCCCGCTCCACGGTGAGTGCCTTCTCGACGTAGGCGAACGAGTTGATGTTCTTCACCTCGGTCTTGGTGCCGAGCGTGGTCTCGCCGGCGCGGCGTACGGAGACGTTCGCGTCCACGCGCAGGCTCCCCTTTTCCATGTCGCAGTCGGAGATCCCGGCGTACTCGAGCACCTGCTTGAGGGTGAGGAGGTACGTGCGGGCCTCGTGGGGCGACCGGAAATCGGGCCCGGTGACGACCTCGATGAGCGGCACGCCGCAGCGGTTCAGGTCGATCGCCGTCTGCTTCGGGAAGCGGTCGTGCAGCGACTTCCCCGCGTCCTCCTCGACGTGCAGGCGCTGGATCGTAGCGGTGGCGACCCCGCGGTCGGGCGACAGGTACGACAGCGACCCGGCGGTCGCGAGCGGCTGCTCGAACTGCGAGATCTGGTAGCCTTTCGGCAGGTCCGGGTAGAAGTAGTTCTTGCGGGCGAAGACGCTCCGCGGATGGACGGTGCACCCGAGCCCCAGCGCCGCGCGTACCGCGAGCTTCAGCGCCTGCTCGTTCGGCACCGGGAGCGCCCCCGGCAGGCCGAGGCACACCGGGCAGACGTTGCTGTTGGGCGGGGCTCCGAACGCAGCCGAGCAGCCGCAGAACATCTTCGATACCGTGCGCAGCTGAACGTGCGTCTCGAGCCCGATGACCGTCTCCCAGGCGCCCGCCATCACGCCTCCTCGCCGGCCGGGACAGCCCGCTCGAGCGCGTACGCCGCCTCGAGCATCTCGTCCTCGAGGAACGCCTGGCCGATGAGCTGTCCACCGATCGGCAGACCCCGGATGCGCCCGATCGGCACGGAGATCGCCGGGAGCCCCGCGAGGTTCGCCGTCACCGTGAAGATGTCGGAGAGGTACATCGCCACCGGGTCGTTGAGCTTCTCGCCGGCCTTGAAGGCCGGGGTTGGCGTGGTCGGAGTGAACAACAGATCCACGCCGCGATCGAAGGCGTTGCGGAAGTCCTGAGCGATCAGCGCGCGCATCTGCTGCGCCTTCCGGTAATATGCGTCGTAGTAGCCCGACGACAGCACGTACGTGCCGACGAGCACGCGGCGCCGCACCTCGGGACCGAACCCTTCGCCGCGCGTGGTCCGGTACAGCGCGCGCACGTCTTCCGATCCGTCGAAGCGCGGGCCGTAACGGGCGCCGTCGTAGCGCGCCAGGTTGGACGACGCCTCGGCCGGCGCGATGATGTAGTAGGTCGCGACCGCGTACGCCGTGTGGGGCAGCGAGACCTCGCGCACCGCCGCGCCCAGTTCGCGGAGCAGGCGGATCGCGCGGTCGCAGGCGCGGCGCACCGCCGGGTCGAGGTCTTGCGGAAAGTATTCCTTGGGCACGCCGATCACAAAGCCTTGGAGCGACTCCGGCACGGTGGGCAGGCGCAACGAGTCGCGCTCTTCACACGTCGAGTCTTTGGGGTCGCGCCCGCTGATCACCGAGAGGACGCGCGCCGCGTCGTGCACGCTCCGGCCCAGCACGCCGATCTGGTCGAGCGAGGAGCCGAACGCCACGAGGCCGTAGCGGCTCACCCGCCCGTACGTGGGCTTGATCCCCACCACGCCGCAGAGCGACGCCGGCTGGCGCACCGAACCGCCCGTTTCCGAGCCCAGCGCGGCGGGCAGCGCGCCCGCGGCGACGAGCACCGCCGAGCCACCCGACGAGCCGCCCGGCACCCGGGTCTTGTCGAACGGGTGGAGCGAGCGGCCGTACGCCGAGTGCTCCGTGGACGAGCCCATGCCGAACTCGTCGCAGTTCGTCTTCCCGGCGATCAGCGCGCCCGCCGCTCTCAGCTTCGCCACCGCGGTCGCATCGTACGGCGAGCGGTAGCCCTCGAGGATCCTCGAGCCGCAGCTCGTCGTGAACTCGAGCGTGCAGATGTTGTCTTTCACCGCCACGGGCATGCCGTACAACACGCCCGACGGATGCGCCGCCGACGCCTGCGCGACCAGCGACTTGCGGAGCTCCTTGATCGGGGTGAGACAGGCGTTCAGCCGCTTGACCTTGACGATGCGGTCGGCCGCCCCCTTGGCGCTCGCCAGCGCTTCGCTGGGATCGATCACGCCTCGGCGTCCTCGAACTGCCCGAGTTTGGGCACCAGGAAGAAGCCGTCGCGGAAAGCGGGCGCGAGCTCGGCGGGCCCGAACGCGAGCGGCGCGGGCCTCACGTCGTCGGGGCGGAACCGCACCGCGTCGGGTCCCGGCACGAACGGCTTGACCCCCTCGCTCGCCGGCACGGCGTTGATCTGGGCGACGTACTCGAGAATCCGCGACATCTGCTCGGCCAGGAGCGGGAGCGCCTCCTCGCCCACGTCGAGCTCCGCGAGCCGCGCGATCCGTCGGACTTCGTCATGCGTGACGCTCATGCGCTCTCCCACTCGCGCTCGAGCCCGGCGTAGGCTACGAGCAGCTGCTTGGTCCCGATCTCGTCATCGTCGAATTCCACGGTGACCTTGAGCTCGCGGCCGGAGCCCGACACCGCCCGCACCACGCCGCCCCCGAACTTGCGGTGTCGCACCCGCTCACCGGCCGCGTAGCGCGGCGCGTCCTGCGACGCCTCGACCTCCCAATCCAGCGCCGCCGGCGCCGGGCGCTGCGACCGACCGCCGCGCGCCGCGCCGCGCCCCCCGCCCCGGCGCGCGCCGCGGTCCCACAGCGGCGTCGTGCTCCGCTCTTCGAGCGCGCCCGCCGGCAGCGCCTCGAGGAAGCGCGACGGCTCCGACAGCTCGAGACGCCCCGTGCGGTATCGCGTGCGCGCCCATGAGAGATACAATTTTTCGCGCGCGCGCGTGAGTCCCACGTAGCACAGCCGTCGCTCCTCCTCGAGCCCCCCCGGCTCGCCCGCCGATCGCGCCAGCGGGAACAGACCGTCCTCGAGCCCGGCGAGCGTCACGACCGGCCACTCGAGCCCCTTCGCCATGTGGACCGTCATCAGCGTGACCCCGGTCGGATCCCCCGTCCCCTGGTCGGCGGACGTCACGAG
>QHTS01000354.1 GCA_003220905.1 Gemmatimonadota bacterium
GAGGCGCCCTTGCGGTCCCAGATCGCCCTCCAGCATCTCGCGCGCGAAGCCGCCCGCGAGAGCACGGAGGTCCGCCCGCCCTTCGTGCCGATCGTGCGACGGCCCTCCCCACGTACGCCCCAGGGCGAGCCCGCGCCCGCCTGAGCACGAGTCCGATGCGCCTGCTCGTCGTCCGGCATGCCATCGCCGAAGATCGCGAGGCGTTCGCGCGCTCACACAAGGACGACGCGGACCGGCCCCTCACGTCGGAGGGACGGCGCAAGATGGAGCGGGCCGCCCTCGGCCTGAAGGAGCTCCTTCCCGAGCTTGATGTGTTGGCCGCGAGCCCCTACAAGCGGGCGGTCGACACCGCGGAGATCATCGCCGGCGCCTATGGCGGTCTGCCCGTGGAGCCGGTGGCGGAGCTCGCGCCGGGCGCGGGTGTGGACCGCGTGGTCGGCTGGCTCACGAGCCAGCAGGCGCGCGGCAGCGTGGCCGTCGTGGGCCACGAGCCCGATCTCAGCCGCCTGGTGTGCACGCTGCTCGCCGCCACGAACGGGCCGTTCCTGGAGCTGCGTAAGGGCGCGGCCTGCCTGCTCGAGTTCCCGGGCCCGGTGGGGCGCGGCGCCGCTACGCTGGATTGGTTTCTCGGTCCGAAGCACCTCCGGCTCCTCGGCACCGCGCGTGACTAAGCGCCCCGAGGGCCTCCTCACGGCCCCGGCGCCGGGCGCGGCCCGCCGCATCGCCCTCAACCTGCTCGACGCCGCGACCGCTGCGCGGCAGCGCCTCACCGACGCGGACGACGCCGAGGCGCTGCACGATTTCCGCGTCGCGATGCGCCGGCTGCGCAGCACGCTCCGCGCGTACGAGACGCAGGTCGATGCGGTGGTGCCGGCCAAGCTGCGCCGCCGGCTGCGCGACCTCGCCCGCGCGACCGGCGAGGCGCGCGACGTGGAGGTCCAGATCTCCTGGTTGGAGCGCCGCCGCGACGAGCTCCCACCGGGGCGACGCGCCGGGGTGTCCTGGCTCTTGGCGCGGCTCGGGCAGCGCCGCGAGCGGGCGTACCGGGACATCCGTGAGCGGATCGCTCCGAAGTTCGACCGGCTGGCCCGTCGGCTCCGCAGAGCACTGGGGTCGGCCCCGGCACCCGACGCGACGCTGCCTGCGTCGCTCGCGTCATTCATCGCTCAGCTGCTCGAGGACCAGGGAACCGACCTGGAGCGGCGGCTCGCTCTGATCCGCTCACCGGCCAACCATGCCGAAGCGCACGCGGCGCGCATTCGTGTGAAGCGGGCGCGGTACCTGCTCGAGCCGATCGTCCGAGAAGCCGCGCCGGCGGCGCCCGTGCTGCGGCGCTTGAAGCACGTGCAACAGCTGCTGGGAGACCTCCACGACCTCCAAGTCGTGATCGCGCGGCTCGGTGACGCGGCAGCGGAGGCGGCGGCGGAGCGCACGCGCCGGCTGCACGAGCTGGCCGTCGGTGGTGATCGCGGCGCCACCCCGCGCGGCCCACGCCCGGCGACGAGCGGGCTCTTGGCGCTCGCCCGGGTGGCCCGCGCGACCCAGGAGCGTCTGTTTCGGCGGCTGGTCAGCCGTCGGGTCACGCACTCCCTCCCGTCGGACCTCGCGACCCTCGCAGCGGAGCTGCGCCCGCCGGCCCCCATCGCTGCACCACGGGCCGCACGCGCCCACCTCCCGTTACCGGCTCGTTACACACACCGCGCCAGGGTGTGACACGGGTGGATTCGTTTCCCCCTGCGATGCAGCATGACCACAACCCATTCCCCAGGAGGGGAGCCAGCCAATGACGTTTTCCACGCGTCGGGCGCTCGGGGTGGCCGTCGTGGCCACTGCGGCGGGCGTTGCCCAGTTAACCGCACAAGGCAGTCCGCCCCCGCAAGTGACGGTCGGCGGTGTGGTGTACACGCAGTACGTGTACCAGCTGAAGGACACGCTCAACCACGTCAATAACTTCGACATCACACGCGCCTACGTGAACGTGATCGGCCGATTCTCGGGCGGCGTCTACACGCGCGTCACCGCAGACATTTACCGAAACACCGACCCGTCGTCCGCCGGCTCCTTGTCCTACCGCTTGAAGTACGCGTACGTCGCGTACACACCCATCAACAGTCCGCTCACCTACAAGCTCGGCTTGATCCACACGCCGTGGGTCGATTGGGAAGAGACGTTGTGGGACTACCGCGTGCAGGGGCAGGTGGCGCTGGAGCGCGGCTTCATGACCGCAACCGGCGGCCAACAGGGTTACGTGGCGGCGGCCGATTTCGGCGCGGGCGTGGACGGCAAGTGGGGGCCCGACAAGGTGAACTTCCAGGTCACGGTCGTGAACGGCGAGAATTACAACCGGTCGCCTGGCGACAAGGGCAAAGACCTGAGTGCCCGGGCCTCGGTTCGAGTGCTCGACACCGATGACTCGAGCCGCGTCGGCGGGTTGCGCGTCACCGGCTACGCCCAATACGGCAAGTCGACGGGCGGCGGCACGCGCAACCGCGTCCTCGGGATGGTGTCCTATCGCACGAAGCAGCTCACCCTCGCCGGCGAGGCAGCCGCGACTCGGGACCGGCCGCTCGGTGCCGGGGCGCCGACGACCCCCGTCGGCGATGGGCACGTCTACAGCGCATTCGGCGTCTACAAGTTCCCCAAGACGAAGGCGGCGGTCATCGCGCGCGTGGATATCGAGCATCCCCAGGCGGGAAACACGACCGACAAGCAGACTCGGTTCATCGGCGGCGTGTCGTATCAGCTCACCCCCAACTGGCGGCTGCTCGGCGACTGGGACTACGTCGACTTCCAGGGGACGCCTCTGGTGGCGCAGGATGCAGTCCGCTCCCAGGCGCTGTTCCAGACTCAGTTCACGTTCTAACCACGACGAGGCATCTCGTATGATGAAATCTCCGCTGCTCGCGCTCGCCGCCGCGCTGACGCTGGCCGCCCCGGCGACCGCGCAGGTGAAGCTGAACGGCGCGGGCGCCACGTTCCCTAACATCATCTATCAGGATTGGATGCTGAGCTACAATCAGGCGCATCCCGACGTCCAGCTGAACTATCAGTCGATCGGCTCGGGCGGCGGTATTCGCCAGTTCTCCGACGGCACCGTCGACTTCGGCGCTACCGACGCCCCCATGAAGGATTCGGCGATCACCGCGATCAACGGCAACGTGCTCCACATCCCCACCGTGCTTGGTGGCGACGTCCCGACGTACAACCTCCCGGATGTCAAGGAAACCCTGCGGTTCACCCCCGACGTCCTGGCGGACATTTTCCTCGGGAAGATCACGAAGTGGAGCGATGCGCGGATCGCGGCCGTGAACCCCGGCGTCAAGCTGCCGGCTACCGACGTCGTCGTGGTGCACCGCTCCGATGGGTCGGGCACGTCCTTCATTTGGACCGACTACCTGTCGAAGGTGAGCGCGGAATGGGAGCAGAAGGTGGGTCGCGGCACGTCGGTCAACTGGCCGGTCGGGCTCGGGGGCAAGGGTAACGAGGGCGTCACGGCAACCGTGAAGCAGACGCCGGGCGCGATCGGGTACGTCGAGCTCGGCTACGCGATGGCCAACAAGCTGCCGGCCGGCAGTGTCCGGAAT
>QHTS01000355.1 GCA_003220905.1 Gemmatimonadota bacterium
TACCTCGTGGCGGCAACGGTACAGGCAATCGTGGCGCAGCGCCTGGTGCGGGTGATCTGCGAGACCTGCTCCGAAGACTTCCAGCCGCCGGCCGATGTCGTAACCGAGGCCGCAGCGGGTCAGCCAGACCTTCCAAAGCCGCGGTTCCGCCGCGGTCGGGGGTGCGCCGCCTGTGCCGGCACCGGCTACCGCGGCCGGACCGGCCTGTACGAGCTGATGCGGATGAGCGAAGAGGTGCGCGCCCGCGTGGTGACGGGTGCGCCGCTCGCCGACATCCGGGCGCTGGCGCAGGCGCAGGGCATGGCGCCGCTCCGCGCCGCCGGCTGGGCTCAAGCGTGCGCTGGTGCCACGACGCTCGAGGAAGTGCTCCGCGTCACGCAGGACGAGGCGTTGGGATGACCGTCCGCTTCCGCTACCGCGCCGCGACCCACGAGGGGCAGGTCGTCGAGGGAATCGTTCAGGCGCCGTCCCGCCAGAACGTGCTCGAGGAGCTGCGGCGCCTCGGGCGCCGGGCGGCACTGACGCTGTGGACCAGGAACGCGGCCACGCTGCTCGGGGCCGGAGTCCCGCTCGACCGCGTCCTCGCGTTCACCGCGGCCCACGCCGAGCATCAGGGGCTGGCGGAGGCTGTCCGGCATGTCCGCCGCGCGGTGCAGAGCGGCCAGAGCCTCGCCGACGCTCTGGCGCAGCACCAGCGGTATTTCGAGCCGTTGTTCGTCGCCATGGTGGCCGCCGGCGAGTCGAGCGGCGCACTCGAGGTCGTGTTCGAGCGGCTCTCCGAACATCTGGAGGAGGGCGCCGAGCTGCGCTCTCAGGTGGCATCGGCGCTGCTGTACCCGGCGCTCATGGGGGTCGTCGCCTGCGTCGGCCTGCTGGTGCTGCTCGGCTTCGTGATCCCCCGCTTCGCCGCGATCCTGTCGGACGTCGGCGGCGGGCTGCCGCTCTCGACCCGGCTGCTCGTCGGGGCGAGCGCGCTGGTCACTAAAGGTTGGTGGGCGTGGCTCCTGCTCGGCGGTGCGGCGGCGTACGCCGTTCCCAGTGCGCTGGCCCGGCCCGAGAACCGCCGCCGCTGGCACGCCGCTCGGCTGGGCTGGCCCGTGGTGGGCGATCTCGAGCTCAAGTACTCGACCGCGAAGTTCGCTCGCACCCTCGGGCTGCTCCTCAAGAGCGGACTGCCGATCGTGCCCGCCCTGAACATCGCGCGCGCCTCCGCTACGAACCTGATCGTCCAGGAAGGCATCGACCGGGCGGTCGCGGCGCTGTCCGAGGGGAGCGCGCTCGCGCCGGCGCTCGCCGGGACGGTGCCGCCGCTCGCGCTGCAGATGATCGCGGTGGGCGACGAGAGCAGCCGGCTGGAGGAGCTGTGCTTCCGCGTCGCCGACACCTACGATGGCGAGGTGCGGCGCGCTCTCCGCACCGCGGTCGCGCTGATCGAGCCAGCCCTTATTCTCTTCTTCGGCGCGCTGGTCGGCTTCGTCGCGCTCGCGATGCTTCAGGCGATATACGGCATCAACCTCAAGGCGTTCTGAGTGGCCGCGCTGCAATGACCTCGCCCACGAGCGAGCGCGCTAACTCCGGCTTGACGAAAAGCCGAAGCGCACCCGGGGCACCTGCTGCCCTGGGTGCGCTCGGCCCAACGGGGAGGTTGGCTCAGGTGCCCGGCTGCACGTCCTGGCTCACCGACATGTGCACGGGCTCGATGATGAGCGTCCGACGACGCACCAACCCCGCAGCGAATGATCCGACGGGTGTGAACGAGTTCAGCCTCGCTCTGACCACCACGTGATGCGTGCCGGCTCCCACGTTCAGCTTGATCCAGTTGAAAGAGTTGGCGTGAATATACTGATCAAATTGTACCAACTGCGCGAAGTTGACGTTCTCCTGCAAACGGTCGCAGAAGACCACTTCGCCAACGGGTGCAGGATCTGTCGAAGTGCCGGCCGTGGTCTGCGTAATCGGCACGACCACGCCATCGATCTCGATCCAGACCGTCACGTTCGCGTCGCTGAACGAGAAGGTGCCGAACTGTTCCGTAATGAGCCCGCACTCGAGCGTCACCTGAAGGTCCAGATCGACCGTATTCGAGCTTTGGATGTCCTCTTTCAGCAGGTCGGCGGTTGTCGACCCGGTGAAGAAGGGCCCGAAGATGATGGTGGTGCTGCCAGCGGCCGCGTACTTGTCCGCCTGGGCGAACGCTGGCCTGGGCACCACCGCCAGGAAAATCCCAAGCAGCACGGCGGTCAGCACCGCCGAGCTCCGCAACATCAGTCGGTCTCGCATACTCCACTCCTTCCTTACTAGGATGGGACGGCTCTGCCGTGCAACGATGGGACGGCTCTGCCGTGCAACGGCCTCGACGGGCGACATGGCAA
>QHTS01000007.1 GCA_003220905.1 Gemmatimonadota bacterium
CTAGCCTTTCGTGCAGGTCACACACGCACGCGCTAGCCCTGCTTGAACTTGGGCAATTCGCTCCGGTGGCGCTTCAAGAACTCCTCGTAGATGTGGCTGTCGGTGTAGTCCCGCATCTCGCCGATCCGGTTGCCCCGAAACCGGATGACGACGCACGTCCGCTGGTCCATCACGTCGTTCGGGTCGGACTTCAGCCAGGACCGTTCGCGGATCTCCACGATTACTCGATCCTCGGCGTCGTACCACTCGCGCCACACGTCCTCGTACCCCCAGTCGGCGGGGCCCAGTCCGGGCTCGCGGTTCGAGAGGGCGTCGAGCACCGCCTCGCGGCCTCGCCATTCGCCGCCAATCCGGGGGGCACCGGCCACCCAGTACCCGATGTCGTCGTGGAAGAGCTTCCCGACCGCGTCGCGATCGCCGGCGAACAGGGCCTTCTCGTACATCTTGGCGATCTCCATGCGCCGGCTCATACGGTGATCTCCTCGATCTCTTCCGGCTCGGGAAGCGTGCTCGCCTTGCGCCCGGCGCGCTCCATCGGCTTGTCCATCTCGTCCTTGTGCCGGTCGATGATGGTCCAGAAATCCAGCGCACGGTCGAGCAGCTCGTAGGCGGCTTCCTTGAGCGTGTCGCTCGTCCGCACCTGCCGCACGTTGTTCTGCATGTCCTCCGCGTCCCAGCCGCGGGAGTGGGCGATGAAGGGGAACGGGGGAAACACGAAGCCGAGCTCGGCCCAAAAGGTGAACATGGCTCCCGCGACCGCCTGGATGTTGTCCTGGCCGCCGGTGATGATGAAGGCCGCCACCTTGTTTCTGATCAGCACCTTGTCCTGGATCGTGACCTGGTTCTGCACGCAGTTCAAACGCTCGATCATTTTGTAATACAGTGAGGATGCATTCCCCCAGCGAATGGGTGTGCCGATCAAGACCACGTCGGCCCAATGCACCAGCCCTTCGTAGACTGCCGTGAGCTGATCCTCGGGATCGCGCTCCGTGATGGCGCAGGGCCACGTGCAGGCGCGCGCCGCCTTGGAGTAGTTGCCCTCACAGTGACGGAACTTGAGGTCGCGCAGCTTGATGAACTGCGTATCGGCTCCCCGGCGCTTCGCCTGGTCCAGGGCGTGCTCGAGCAGCGCGTCCGACGTGGAAAAGCGCGGGTTGACGTCGTCCATCGCGGTGGTGGAGATGACGAGCACGCGTGGCGGCGCGCCGGCGGGCTTGGGGTGGACCTCGAGCAGGTGTGACGGCTTGTGCTTGACGAGCTTCCGCGGCATCACCGGCGGCGTCTGGACGTAGACGCCGTCCTCCCGCTCCTCGACCGCGAAGACGGGGACCTGCTCCTCGTCGTAGCCTTCCGGGCCCTTGCCCGTGAGGACGCTGTACTCCCAGGCATGCCACGGACACATCACGAACTCGCCGTGGAGCCGGCCTTCGGACAGCGGGCCGCCCTTGTGGTTGCAGGCGTTGCCGATCGCTCGGAACCGACCGTCATAATGGAAGACGGCGACCGACCAGCGGTCGAGCTTGAAGACGGCCGGGACGCGGGCGAGCAGCTCGCTCTTGTCGCCGAGGCGGTGCCACGTGGTCATGGGACGCTTCCGTTAGGGGCAGTGTAGATTGTAGCCCCCATGAAAGATCGGAGCGAGATCGGGATCGTCGAGGCGACGGCCCGCTACGAGGCTTGGCTCGCCCAGCGAATTCCCCTCGTCAAGCCGGATCTCGAGCTCAAGCATCACGCGATGAGCGCCGGGATCTTCCCGTTCCTCCGAGCCACGTTCTACCGGTGGGCGGCCCGCTGGCGGGCGCTGGTGGGTGACGTCGCCGCGGCCCCGACCGTGCTGGCCGTGGGGGACCTGCACGTGGAGAACTTCGGCACCTGGCGCGACGCCGAGGGGCGACTGGTGTGGGGCGTCAACGACTTCGACGAAGCGTGGCCGCTGCCGTACACCAACGACCTGGTGCGGCTCGCCGCCAGCGCGCTGGTCGCGCGCGAATATCACGACTTGAGAATCGATGGCAAGGAGGCGGTGGGGGCAATTCTCGACGGCTACCAGGAGGCCCTCGAGAAAGGGGGACACGCGTTCGTGCTCGCGGAGCATCACACGGCGCTGCGTGAGATGGCGCTGTATCGCCTGCACGATCCAGAGTCCTTCTGGGACAAGCTCGAGTCGCTCCCGACGGTGAAAACCCCCGTCCCGGAGGTCGTGCTGACCTCGCTCCGACGGGCCCTCCCCGAGGGCGATCTCCAGCTCAGGATCGTGCATCGCGTCGCCGGACTCGGGAGCCTCGGGCGCCAGCGGTTCGTCGCGCTCGCCGTGTGGCGTGGCGGGCGGGTCGCTCGGGAAGCGAAGGCACTCGCCCCCTTGGCCGAGAAGATCCACTATGACGCGATCCTGCGTCGCGGCGTTCGGTGTCCCGATCCCTGCGTCAGGGTGGACGGTGCCTGGCTCGTGCGGCGGCTCGCGCCGGACTGCTCGCGCGTAAAGCTGAACGAGCTGCCGCGCAAGCGCGACGAAGCACGACTGCTGTCCGCCATGGGTTGGGAGACGGCCAACGTTCACCTGGGCAGCCCCGGCTCCCGCGCCATCCGAGCGGACTTGAAGCGGCGCGACAAGCACTGGCTCTACGACGCGGCTCGCCGCCTGACGGACGCGATCGACGACGACTGGCACCACTGGCGCAAGGCCAGCCCATGACCGCGACCGCCACCCGCTCGCGCTTCGCCGTCATCTTTTTCACGGTATTGATCGATCTGATCGGGTTCGGGATCATCATTCCGATCCTGCCCTACTACGCCCAGCGGCTGGGGGCGGGCGGGCTCGGGCTCGGCGCCCTGCTCGGCGCGTTCTCGGCGATGCAGTTCGTGGCGACCACGTTCCTGGGCCGCACGTCGGATCGTGTGGGCCGCCGCCCAATCCTGCTCGCGACGATGCTCATCAACGCGCTCGGATATGTGTTATTCGCCGCGGCGCATTCGTACCCTATCCTGTTCATCGCGCGGGTCGTGTCGGGATTTGCGGGCGGCAATATCTCCGCGGCACAGGCCTACATCGCCGATATCACGACGCCGGCGGAGCGCTCCCGCGGCATGGGAATCATCGGCGCCGCGTTCGGCCTGGGGTTCATCATCGGCCCCGCCGTCGGCGGGCTATCGGCGTCCTACCTCGGGCCGTCGGCGCCCGGGCTGGTGGCGGCGGGGTTGTCAGTGGTCAACTTCGTGTCCGCATACCTCATCCTTCCCGAGTCGCTCAAGGCGGAGCATCGCACCGAGCGCGACCTAGGGGACTTTTCGCACATCGGTGACGCGATCCAAACGCCCCGCCTCGCGCCGCTCATGCTCGCCTGGCTCGTGGCGCCCTTTGCGTTCTCCGGCTACACCGTGGCGCTGCCGCTGTGGGCCGGCGTGACCCTGGGTTGGCGGGAGCGGCAACTCGGCTGGTTTTTCACCGTGATCGGCGCGACCGCCGCCGTCGTGCAGGGATACGCGTTCGGGAAGCTCGCCCGTCGCTTCGGGGATCGCGCCTTGCTCATTTTCGGTGGCTTCGGCATGGCGCTCGCCATCGCGGTGATTCCCGCGCTCCAGTCGAGCGCCGCGCTGTACGCCTGGACCGCCGTGCTGGCCTTCTCGAACAGCATCTTCGGGCCTGCGGCGACCGGGCTCGTCTCGGTCTTCGCCGACCCCAGCGAGCAGGGCACGGTGCTGGGCGCGGCGCAGGCCCTCGCGGCCCTGGGCCGGCTGCTCGGGCCCCTGACCCTGGGCAAGGTGTACGATGCGTCGCACCCGGCGGCATTCTTGGTCGCTGGAGCGGTGATGGCGCTGGGGGGACTCGTCTGTCTCCGAGTGCCGAAGGTGGAGCACCCGGCAGGCGCCTCGGCGTCTGTCTAGCCGTCTTCCTCCCTGCCGGTTCATATTCTCCCTACCCCCTGCCGGAGTGTGCTGCGCAATGCGCGTGTACAAGACACCGGAGATTCGCAACGTGGCGGTCGTGGGCCACGGCGCGAGCGGAAAGACCTCCCTGGTCGACGCCCTCGCGTTCGTGGCCGGCACGAGCAAACGCCATGGATCCGTGAAGGACGGCACCGCCCTCACCGATTACACCCCCGACGAAATCGAACGCAAGTATTCCATCAATCTCGCCCTCGCCGTCGCCGAATGGATGGACGCGAAGCTCAACCTGATCGACACGCCGGGCTATCTCGACTTCACGGGGGAGGCGCTCGCGGGCGTGTACGCGGCGGACGGGGCCGTGGTGGTCGTCTCCGCCACCGGGGGCGTGGAGGTCGGCACCGAAAAGGTGTGGGACTACTGCGAGAAGCGGGAGATCCCCCGCCTGTTCTTCGTCTCGCTGATGGACAAGGAGCACGCCGACTTCGAGAAGGTCTATACCCAGGTGAAGCAGCGGCTGACGCCCAAGGTGATCCCGGTGGAGATCCCCGTGGGCGAAGGCCCCGAGTTCCACGGGATCATCAACCTCTTCTCGAAGCAGTGTCACATGTACAAGAAGGGCACGAAGGCCGGCGAGTACGACGAGGTGGACGTCCCGCCCGAGTATCGGGACCGGTTTGAGCGCTACTCCAAGGAGCTGATCGAGCGCATCGCCGAAACGGACGATACGCTGCTCGAGCGCTACCTGGGCGGCGAGGAGATCGGGCGGGACGAGGCGATCGCCGCCATGAAGGCGGGCATGCTGAAAGGCGAGCTGTTTCCGCTGTTCTGCGGCGCCGCCGACCTGACCTACGGGACCCGCGCCCTGCTCTCGAAGCTCGTGGAACTGATCCCCGCGCCGAACGAGCGACCGCCGGTCGAGGCCCAGCGATGGGGGAGCGCGGAGCGGGTGACCCTGAAGCCCGAGGACGCGGGGCGGTTCGTGGCGCAGGTATTCAAGACGATCTCCGAGCCGCATGTCGGCGACGTGACGCTGTTCCGGGTGCACTCAGGCCTGGTCAAGAACGGACAGGACGTATACAACGCGCCGCGCGAAGCGGTGGAGAAGCTGAACCATCTCTGCGTCACGGTGGGGAAGGACCGCATCGAAATCCCCGAGCTGCACGCGGGAGACATCGGCGTGGTCGCCAAGCTCCGAGACACGCACACCAACGACACGCTCTCGACCAAGGACCACGCGATCGTGCTCCCCAAGATCCCCTTCCCCGAGCCGGTGATCACCGAGGCGATCGAAGTGAAGCAGCGGGGCGAAGAGGAAAAACTCTCGACCGGGCTGCACAAGCTGCACGAGGAAGATCCGACGTTCCAGCACGAGTACTCGGGCGAGCTGGGGCAGACGCTGATCCGCGGGCTGGGGGAGCGCCATCTCGAGATCATCGTCGGCCGGCTGGCCCGCAAGTTCGGTGTGCACGCGGTGATCGGGAAGCCGAAGATCGCGTACCGCGAGACGTTCAAGGCGCGGGCGGAGGGGCAGGGGAAGCACAAGAAGCAGACGGGCGGCCGCGGCCAATACGGCGACTGCTGGATCCGGATCGCGCCGCTGCCACGGGGATCGGGGTTCCAGTTCGTGGACGAGATCGTGGGCGGGGTCATCCCGCGGCAGTACATCCCAGCAGTGGAGCGCGGCATCCAGGAAGCGGCGGCGCGCGGTCCCGTGGCCGGGTATCCCGTCGTCGACTTCAAGGTGGAGCTGTACGACGGCTCCTATCACGACGTGGACTCGAACGAAATGTCGTTCAAGATCGCGGGGATCCTGGCATTTCGGAACGTGAGCCCGAACTGCCGGCCCGTGCTGCTCGAGCCGATTCTCGAAGTCGACGTGTGGACGCCCGACGAGTATCAGGGCGCCGTGATGGGCGATCTGTCGTCGCGTCGCGGTCAGATCCTCGGCACCGAGCCCGCGGGCCGCCAGGTCAAGATCAAGGCGCTCGTGCCTGAAGCGGAGCTGGACCGCTACGCCACGACGTTGCACTCGATCACACACGGACGCGGCACGTATCGCTCGAAGTTCCACGTGTACCAGGAGGTCCCGCCCGACGCGGCGCAGAAAGTGGCGGAGGTGCGGAAGAAGGAGCTGGAAGAGGCGAAGGCCTAGCGGGGTACAAGAGGACCCATGAAAAACATACTGGTCGCCGTGATCATTGCCGTCCTTGGCGCCGCGTGCCCGCCAATGGAGCGACGCTCACCGCCGCGGTCCGACACGACGTCGACCGACACCGCGCCTTCGGCGCCGGCGGCGCAGCCGGCGGCGCTGACGCCCCCCGCGCCGCCCCCCGGTCCCGTCGCGACCAAGGTCGGGACCGTGGAAGGGTTCCTCACGCCGGAATCCGTGCTGCACGACCCGGTGCAGGACATCTACTTCGTCTCGAACATCAACGGCAGTCCCACGGCGAAGGACAACAACGGATTCATCAGCCGCGTGCGGCCGGACGGCGCCGTCGAAAACCTCAAGTTCATCGAGGGCGGCCACAGCGGTGTGACACTCAACGCCCCGAAGGGGCTGGCACTCCGGGGGGACACGTTGTGGGTGGCGGACATCGATGTGGTCCGCGCGTTCGACGCGAGGACCGGCGCCGCGAGGGACAGCGTAAGCCTGGCCAGCCTGGGCGCGGTATTCCTGAACGACATCGCGATCGCGCAGACCGGCGCGCTCTACATCACCGACACCGGCATTCGGTTCGACGACGTGGGCAACGTGCTGCATCCGGGGCCCGATCGGATCTTCCGGATCGGCACGGACCGGCAGGTGACCGTCGCGGTGCGAGGCGACACGCTGGGCCGGCCCAACGGGATCACGTTGGACTCCGTGGGCAAGCGCTTCATCGTCGTGCAATTTGGGGGGCGCTCGGTGCTGGCGTGGAAGCCGGGCGACAAGGCGCCGAGCGTGATCGCCAAGGGCCCGGGCGG
>QHTS01000070.1 GCA_003220905.1 Gemmatimonadota bacterium
CACACGGTGATCGACCATGCCCAGCCGCACTGCGCGAGCCATGAGTTCTTCAACGGCGTGCTGGGCGAGCGGGCGCACGGCGTCTTCAACGGGCGCATCATCGTCCGGCCCGGGGCGCAGCGCACCGACTCGAAGCAGACCAACAACAACCTGCTGCTCTCGCCCGAAGCGCGCGCCGACAGCCAGCCGCAGCTCGAGATCTACGCCGACGATGTGAAGTGCACCCACGGCTCGACGGTGGGCCCGATCGACCAGATGCAGCTCTACTATCTCCGCAGCCGCGGGCTCTCCCCCGAGGCTGCCCGGAGCATCCTCACGTACGGCTTCGGCGCGGAGATCCTCGACCGGATGCGGCACGCCGACGTGCGCGATCGGCTCGACCGCCTCGTGCGCGCGCGGCTCGCCTGATGCTCGACGTCGCCCGCCTCCGCGCCGACTTCCCGCTGCTCGCGCAGCGGGAGAACGGTCACCCGTTGGTCTATCTCGACAACGCCGCGACCACCCAGAAGCCGCAGGCGGTGCTCGACGCCATTGCCGAGTATTACCGGACCACCAATGCGAACGTGCATCGCGGGGCGTACGACCTCGCGATCCGCGCCACCGAGGCGTACGAGGCGGCGCGGGCCAAGGTCGCCGCGTTCGTGAACGCCTGGGCGCCGGAGGGCGTCGTGTTCACCCGCGGCACCACCGAGGCGATCAACCTGGTGGCGGGCTCGTACGGCCGTGCGAGCGTGAAGGCCGGCGACAGCGTCGTGGTCACCGCCATGGACCACCACTCGAACCTCGTGCCGTGGCAGATCCTGTGTCAGGAGAAGGGCGCCACGCTGCGGATGGTCGAGATCACGGAGGACGGGCGGATCGATCTCACCGACTTCGGCCGGGCCCTCGAGCGGCGGCCCAAGATCGTCGCGTTCCCCTACGTGTCCAACGCGCTCGGCACCGTGAATCCGGCGGCGCAGCTCACCGGGCTCGCACACGCCGTCGGCGCGGTCGTCGTGGTGGACGGGGCCCAGTCCACGCCGCACCTCAACGTCGACGTGCAGGCGCTCGACTGCGATTTCTACGCCCTGTCAGGGCACAAGATGCTCGGGCCGATGGGGTCGGGGGCGCTGGTGGCGAAGCCGGATGTGCTCGAGGCGATGCCGCCCTACCACGGCGGGGGTGAGATGATCTCGCGGGTGTGGGACGACCACTCCACCTACAACAAGATCCCGCACAAGTTCGAGGCGGGGACGCCCAACGTGGAAGGCGCGGTCGGACTCGCGGCGGCGATCCGCTACCTCGAGCGGATCGGCCCCGAGCGGATCGCCGAGCACGAGCAGGCCCTCGCGGCCGCCGCGATCGAGCGACTCTCGCAGATCGAGGGCGTGACGGTGTACGGTCCGCAGGCGAGGAGCGACCGCGCGGGTGTCGTGTCGTTCACGTACGGGGATATTCACCCGCACGACATCGCGACCATTCTCGACCAGGACGGGATCTGTATCCGCGCCGGTCACCACTGCACACAGCCGCTGATGCGGCGGCTGAACGTGGCAGCGACCGCCCGCGCGTCGTTTTATCTGTACAACGGGTCGGACGACGTGGACGCCCTCGCCGGCGCGCTCGTCAAGGCGGGAGCCCTGTTTGGATACGTCCCCGCCTGAGCCCCCCCCTCTCCCTCCCCCGCAGCTCAGCGCCCTCTACCAGGAGCTGATCCTGGACCATTACCGGCGGCCCCGCAACAAGGGGACGCTGGAGCAGGCGACGCACGCGGTGTCGCTCAACAACCCGCTGTGCGGCGACGAGATCGACCTGCAGCTGCGTGTGGACGGCGACATCATCAAGGAAGCGCGCTTCATCGGGCGGGGCTGCTCGATCAGCCAGGCAGCGGCCTCGATGATGACGCAGCTCGTCAAGGACAAGTCGATCCCTCAGGCGCTCGCCCTGGCCGACCGGATGAGCGCCATGATGCAGGGGGACGAGGGTGCCGCGCGGGACAAGACACTGGGCGAGCTTCGCGCCCTCGCCGGCGTGTCGAAGTTCCCCGTCCGCATCAAGTGCGCACTGCTTCCCTGGAACGCGCTGACCGACGCAGTCAAGGCGTAACGGGGCTAGATTAGCCGCGCGCATGACGTCCTCCTCCCCCTCCCCCTCCCCCTCCCCTACCCCGATCCTGAGCCTCGACCGGGTCAGCAAACGCTTCGCCGGTCACACCGCCGTTGATGAGCTCTCGCTCTCCATCCCCCAGGGCGTGATCTACGGTCTCCTGGGGCCGAACGGCGCCGGCAAGACGACGACGATCCGCATGGTCATGGACATCTTGCGGCCCGACGGCGGCGCCGTGCGGCTATTCGGCGAGCCGGGCGGCGGGCGAGCCCATTCTGAGCGGATCGGCTATCTCCCGGAGGAGCGTGGCCTGTACCGGAAGATGCGGGTGCTCGACGTGCTCGTGTTTCTTGGCGAGATGAAAGGCATCGACCGGCGGGGCGCGCGCCAGCGGGCCGGGGAGTGGCTCGAGCGACTCGGGCTCGCTCAATGGCGCCTGCGCCGGGTCGACGAGCTGTCGAAGGGAATGCAGCAAAAGGTGCAGTTCATCTCGACCGTGCTCCACGACCCGGATCTCCTGGTTCTCGACGAGCCGTTCTCGGGGCTCGATCCCGTGAATACTCAGGTGATGAAGGACACCGTGCTCGACTTGCGCCGTCGCGGGAAGACCATCCTGTTCTCGACCCACATC
>QHTS01000356.1 GCA_003220905.1 Gemmatimonadota bacterium
CCCTCTCGCTCGACCTCGCGACGGTCGAGCCGAGCCTCGCCGGGCCGCGGCGGCCGCAGGACCGGGTGTCGCTGCGCGACCTGCCCCGGAACTTCCATCTCGCGCTCCCGGCGCTGGTCAAGCCCACGTCGCCGATCGCGCCGGTCGTGAACTCAGGTCCCTGGGAGGCCGAGGGCGGCAACGTCGCGACCGCGGTGGACGCGCCGCCCCGACGCCGCACCCACATCGATCTGCAGCTCGACGGCGTGGACTGCAAGCTGCGGCACGGCTCCGTCGTGATCGCCGCGATCACGAGCTGCACCAACACCTCGAATCCGTCGGTGATGATCGCGGCAGGGCTCGTGGCGAAGAAGGCCGTGGAGAAGGGCCTCAAAGCGCAGCCGTGGGTGAAGACCAGCCTCGCGCCCGGCTCGAAGGTGGTGACGGACTATCTCCAGCAGGCGGGGCTCATGCGGTATCTCGAGGAGCTGCGGTTCCACCTCGTGGGCTACGGCTGCACCACCTGCATCGGCAACTCCGGGCCCCTGCCGGCGGCCGTGTCCGCCGCGGTCGCCGAGGGAGAGCTGGTGGTGTGCGCGGTGCTCTCGGGGAACCGCAACTTCGAGGGCCGCATCCAGCAGGAAGTGCGGGCGAACTACCTGGCGTCCCCGCCGCTGGTCGTGGCGTACGCGCTCGCGGGGCGGATCGATCTCGATCTCCAGTCGGAGCCCCTCGGGACGGGCGAGGACGGGAAGCCCGTCTATCTGCGCGACATCTGGCCGTCGGCCAAAGACGTGGACGATGTGGTCCGCTCGTCCATCAAGTCGGCGATGTTCCACAAGCAGTACGGCGAGGTCTTCACGGGGGACGAGCGCTGGCGGGGGCTTCCGGTCCCCGCGGGCGATCGGTTCGCCTGGGAGCCCGATTCGACCTACATCCGCCGGGCGCCGTACTTCGACGGCATGCCGCGGACGCCAGGGCCGGTCACGGACATCCGCGGGGCGCGCGTGCTGTGCCTCCTGGCCGACAGCATCACCACCGACCACATCTCGCCCGCCGGCGCCATCCGCAAAACCAGCCCCGCCGGCCAGTACCTGATCGGCCACGGAGTGAAGCCCGAAGACTTCAACTCCTACGGCGCGCGCCGTGGCAACCACGAAGTGATGGTACGCGGCACGTTCGCCAACGTACGGCTCAAGAACCTGCTCGCGCCGGGGTCGGAGGGGCCGGTCACACTGCACCTCCCCGACGGCGAGCAGCTGACGATCTACGACGCCTCGGTGAAGTACCAGACCGAGGGCGTGCCGCTCATCGTGATCGCGGGGAAGGAGTACGGCTCGGGCTCGTCGCGCGACTGGGCGGCGAAAGGCCCGCGGCTGCTCGGTGTGCGCGCGGTGATCGCGCAGAGCTACGAGCGGATCCACCGCTCGAACCTGGTGGGGATGGGGATCCTGCCGCTCCAATTCCTGCCCAACGAGACGCCGGAGAATGTGGGGCTGACCGGAAAAGAAGTGTTCGAGATCACGGGGCTCGCCGCCGTGCTCTCGGAGGGATTCCCGCGCGGTAAGGAGCTGGTGGTCAAGGCGACGCGGCCTGACGGGTCCGGTGTCCAGTTCACGGCCACCGTCCGGATCGACACGCCGCAGGAGCTGCAGTATTACCGCCACGGGGGAATCCTCGAGTACGTGCTGCGGCAGCTGCTCGTGCAAAGCGCGAAGCCTTGACAGGCCTTCTCGACCCGTCTAGAGTGCGTTCCATGAACCTCGAAACCTCGATGCGGTGCCCGGCGTTGGTGTTCAATCGGCGGTGCGCAGCTCCCTGAACCAGCCCGCTGGGCGGCATCCTGCTGCGCCGACGCCCCCCCCGGAGCTGCTCCGGCGGGGGCGTCGGGTTTCCGGAACCCAAGGAAGGACAATGAAGCGATATCTGCTGGCGAGCGACTTCGACCAAACCCTCAGCTTCAACGACTCGGGGATCGTCCTGAGCGAGCTGCTGGGCATTTCCGACTTTCGCGAGAAAACCGCGGGGCTCTCACGTATCCACCTGGTGCAGCAAGGCGCGGAGCTCGCGTATTTGCTGCTCCACGATCCGGAGTACCGGCGGGTGCGGAAGGAGCACCTGATCGAGGTGGGCAAGCGCGTCCGTTTGAAGCAGAACCTGAGCCTGCTACCGCGCCTGCTCGGCGAGCTGGACGGGTACGACTTCGCGTTCTACGTCATTTCCGCGGCTCCCCAGGAGGTGATCCAGTCGGCGCTGGAAGGCATCGTGCCACCCGATCACATCTACGGAACGCGATTCCACTACGACCCCGCGTCCGGCGAGATCCAGTCGATCGAGCGCGTCACCGCCGGCTACGGCAAGGTGGCGCTGCTGGAGGAGCTTCGCGCGCAGTTGCCGGTGGGCCACGACCGGGTGATCTACGTGGGCGACGGCAGCTCCGACATTCACGTGATGCTGCATGTCAACCGCTTGAACGGACTCACGATCGCCGTGTCCGAGAACAAGTACCTCGCGCAGATTGCGAAGCGCACCGTCCTGAGCGACGACGCCGTCAGCGTGCTGGTCCCCATCCTGGAGGACATCGTGGGCATGGACGCGGGCGGCATTCATGCGCTGTTCGAGTCTCGCGGGCTCGTGCTTCAGGAGTGGGACAAGGTGCAGACGGATCTCCTGACGATTCGCGAGACGGACGCGGCGCCGCCACTGCTCGCGTGAGCCGGGGGCGCGAGGCGGGGTGGCGCGATGCCTGACCTGATCGGGTGGCTCGCGACGGCCATCTTCGCGAGCTCCTACTTCTGCAAGCGATCGACGACCCTGCGCCGCGTTCAGGGGCTCGCCGCCCTGGCGTGGGCGACCTACGGCGTGCTGATCCACTCCCTCCCGATCATCGTGGCCAACGTCATCGTGGCCAGCCTGGCCTTCGGGTCATCGCTGTGGCGACGCCCGCTGGACCAGGCCTGATCGCCGCGGGCCGCTACAGGCTCAAGAGCAGCCGTGCGTAGTAGAATCCGCCGTTCATCCCGAACTGTGTGACCCGCCGGCTGTAGACGAAGCGGCCGAAGCTGATGTTGCCCGCGTTGATCTGCTTGTCCGGATACACGTTGAAGATGTTCGAGCCGCCCACGTTGACCTTCACACCGCGACCAACTTCGTATCCTAGGTCAAGGTCGAAGAGCGTCTTCGCGCCGAAGCGCTCGTCCCC
>QHTS01000071.1 GCA_003220905.1 Gemmatimonadota bacterium
TACGCCGATGGCGGAGTAGAGGAACCCGCGCCACCCCCCAAAGACGTAGCCGGCGGCGAACGACGTGATCTCGCCGGGGATGACGGCGATCACGACCTGTACGAACTGGACGGCGATGCACAGCAGCGCTCCGGTCGAGCCGCCAGCTCGCAGCAGCGCGACCAGGTGGTCCTTGCTCGAGATGCGGTGCAGCATTCCCGTGTGCCAGAGGAACCCGCCGCCGATCACCAGCAGGGCGATCAGGCCGACGGGGGTGAGCCATTGCCGCTTCATGGTGCGGAATCTTAGCCACCCGAATGCTTCGACGCTCCGTCCCGTTTGACACCGGTCGCATCCGCAGGTATGTCCCGAAGGGTGATTCGGCGGTCTTTGCTTCACGCTCCAGGAGGTCGTATGGCGCATCAGTCTCGCGTGGCCCGATGGGTTTCGTCCACGGCGACCCTCGCCTTGCTCACGACACAGGCGGCCGTGGGGCAGGCGCCATCTCGGGCAGCAGTGGCCGCTCCGCCAGTGGCGCCGATACGCGCCGTCACGGACGACTACTACGGAACCACCGTGGTCGACCCATACCGCTACATGGAAGACCTGCAGAACCCAGAAGTTCAAGCATGGCTCAAGGCGCAGAACGATTACACTCGTGCCGCGCTGACCCGCATTCCCGGCCGCAACGACCTGCTCGCGCGGATCCGGCAACTGGACGAAGCAGCGACCGCGAGGGTGTTTGACGTGCGCCGTCTCCCTGGCGGGCGCTACATGTACCAGAAGCGCCTGGCAACCGAGGACGTGGCGAAGCTCTATGTGCGTGAGGGGCTCACCGGCGAGGAGAAGCTGCTCGTGGACCCCGTGACGCTCAGCGCACCCGGCAGTCCTGCCCATGTCATCAACTACTATGGGGTCTCGTTCGACGGATCCTACGTCGCCTACGGCGCATCACCGGGCGGCTCTGAGGACGCCGTGATCCACGTTCTCGAGACTGCAACGGGACATGAGACCGGCGAAACGATGGACCGGGGATGGTTCGGCAACCCATCGTGGCTACCGGACCACCGCTCCTTCTTCCACACCCGCATGCAGAAGATGGAACCGGGCATGCCGCCGACGGAGCGCGAGTTGAAGAGCAAGGTCTACCTGCATGTGGTGGGGACAGACCCCGAGTCCGACCCGTTGGTGTTCGGCTATGAAGTCTCGCCGCGCGTGAAGATCGAACCGGCGGACATCCCGTTTGTCGTGACCTACCCGGGTTCGCCCTATGCCTTCGGCGTCGTTGCGCACGGCGTGCAGAACGAGATCACCCTGTACATCGCGCCGATCGACTCCGTGGGAAAGCCGGATACCCCGTGGCGGAAGGTGTGCGACGTGGAGGACGAGGTCGCCGATTTCACTCCTCGGGGCGACCAGATCTATTTGCTGACGCACAAAGACGCGTCGCGATTCAAAGTCGTCCGCACCAGCCTGACCGATCCCGATCCGGCCCACGCGGAGGTCATCGTGCCGCCGGGCGACGCCGTGATTCAGGGGATCAGTCTCGCGCGGGATGCCCTCTACGTGCAGGTCCTCGACGGGGGCGTCGGCCGGCTGCTCCGGGTTCCTTTCGCGGGCCCGGGGGTCGGCACACCGGAGCGGGTGGCGCTGCCGTTCGACGGCGCGGTGTGGGTGGCGGCCGCCGATCGTCGATTGTCCGGCATCTTCCTGGGTCTCACGTCATGGACCAGGGCAGCCAGAATCCTCGTGTACGACGTGGCGAGCCACCGGGTGAGCGATACGGGGCTGCAGCCCCGCGGGCCGTTCGACGATCCGCGGGATATGGAGTTCGAGGAGGTGAAGGCCAAGAGTTACGACGGAACGCTGGTGCCGCTCTCCATCGTGCATCGGCGCGGTCTCGCGCTCGACGGATCACACCCCACCCTGCTGTACGGGTACGGCGCCTACGGGATCACGCTCGATCCGTTTTTCGACCCCAAGTGGCTGGCCTGGATCGAGCAGGGCGGTGTGTACGCGGTGGCACACGTCCGCGGCGGCGGCGAGTACGGGGAGGACTGGCACCTGGCCGGCAAGCTGTTGACCAAGCCGAATACCTGGCGGGACTTCATTGCGTGCGCCGAGTATCTGATCGAGCACAAGTACACGGCGGCGGCGCGGCTCGCGGGGGACGGTGGCAGCGCCGGCGGCATCACGATCGGACGCGGCATCACGGACCGGCCAGACCTGTTTGCCGCCGCGCTCGACGAGGTCGGCATGTCGGATGCCGTTCGGGTGGAGCTGTCTCCCAACGGGCCACCCAACATTCCGGAGTTCGGCAGCACCAAGACGGCGGACGGATTCAAGGGTCTGTACGAAATGAGCGCGTACCATCACGTGACCGATGGCACCGCCTACCCGGCGGTCTTGCTCACGACCGGTATCAACGATCCCCGCGTTACGCCGTGGCAGCCCGCGAAGCTGGCGGCGCGTCTGCAGGCCGCGACCTCCAGCGGCAAGCCGATACTGCTGCGGGTGGACTATGAGGCGGGGCACGGCATCGGGTCCACCAAGAGCCAGCGGCAGGAGCTGCTCGCCGATCAGTGGAGCTTCCTCCTGTGGCAGTTCGGTGCGGCGGGATTCCAGCCGCGGGGCTCACCGGCGGTCCCATGACCCCCCGAGCATCATTAGCGCTCCTTCGTGCTCGAGCAGCCAGCGCTTGCGATCCAGGCCCCCGCCGAACCCGGTGAGCGCTCCGTTCGCCCCGACGACGCGATGGCAGGGGACGATGATGGGGATCGGGTTCTTCCCGTTGGCGGCGCCCACGGCGCGCGTCGCGCGCACGTCGCCCAAGCGGCGCGCCAGCTCGCCATAGCTCAGGGTCGTCCCGTACGGGATGGCGCGCAGGGCATCCCACACGCGCCGTTGAAACGCCGTGCCGGGCGGGTCCAGTGGGATGTCGAACGTCGTGCGCGTCCTGGCGAAGTACTCCGCCAGCTCCTGTCGCGTCCGAGCCAGCAATTCGCCCGCGGGGCCGCGACCGTCGTCCTCCACCCATCCCGCCCGCTCCATCGGGGGCGGCCCATGGCGGGAGGTGCTGAAGTAGACCCCCGTGAGGGCGGCGCCCGAGGCTGCGAGCACGAGCTCGCCGACGGGGCTAGGGACGCGGGTGAACGTCGCGGGCATGCCTCAGAAACTGAGCCACCACTCGCCGTCCAGGTGCGACAGCAAGGCGTCGCCCTGCTCGATCGCGCGCAGGATTTCGGGTCGCCGTGAGTGCAACAGCGTCCACTGGTGGAGCCAGCGGAGGATGGCCCAGTTCGCGCCTCCCAGCGCGTCGACGAGCCACGGCTCTACCCGGCCCGCGAGCGACCACGCCCCCTGGCGCCACGCGTCCCACAGCAGAAAGCGCAGCACCACTCTCTCGGCGGATCGCCGTGCGGCCACCTGGATCACCTCGCTGGTCCCGCTCGCGTGCAGGCAATACACAAACCACCCCACGACCTGTCCCGTCGGGCCGCGAACGAGCATTTGCCGGAGCGCGCCGCAGATCGCCTTCTCCGCGAGTTGGGCGAACAGCCACTCGAGCGACCCTGCGTCGTACACCGGGCGCAGCGCGTGGCCCCCGACGACGTCCTCGAGGTGCGCAACCATGGTCGGGGCGTCCAGGGGCTCGAGCGTGCCCGGCGGCGGTGCCAGTCGGGTGGGGCCAGGCAGGCGGACCGCGATCGCGTCGGCGGCGGCGAGGAGCGGCCGGGCGGCGAGCACCACACCGCGCCCGAACGCGCCGCGGGCGAGTCGCCGGACCGCATAGCCGCAGGGCCGGAGCGGACGGGTCCAGCGCAGCCCGTAGATGGGGGAGCACTCGCCGCCGAGACTCTCCCACAGCCGCCGCGCGGCATCGTTGGCGTCGTCCGTGATGCTCAGCTCCTGGGGTCCGGAGAGGACCTGCCTCAGCAACCGGCGCCCGACCTGCCCACCGTACCGCGGGGCGACCACGAGCTGAGTCGTTACGGCCACGCGGATCCCCTCGCCCCGGAACATCATGCGACGCGGCACGACGCCGACGAACCCGCCTACCCGCCCCGCCTCGTCCTCGTACACGAGCGAAGGGAGGTCGGGATCGATCCAGGGATTGTGGAAGAAGATCCGCTCAAAGTAGGCCGCCATGGAGTCCCCAGCGCGTTCGCTGTCGAGGAAGGCCTCTTGAGTGAGCGCCACAAGCTGGGGGATGTCGCCGCGCTCCAGGGTGCGAATCCGCCCGCGCCCGGCGTCAGGCGGGGTCACGGAGGAGGGCTGCACGCTAGACGGTCTTCCAGGCGCCGAGCAAGCGTCTGAGCAACACGAGCTGTCCCAGGTGGTAGGAGTTGTGGTCGGCGAGGACGAGCGCCTCGCGCAGCACCGTTTGTCCGGTGCCGTGCGGGATGCGGGCGAAGAGGTCCGTGCCGGGGTCGCGCACGAGTCGCTGCATGGCCCGGAGATCGCGGTCCACCTGGGCGACGCTCTGGTCCCACGCGGTGGGGGCCGGTGGTGTGTCACTCACGGGCCAGTAGCCCGCCGGCCACTCCGGGGAGACGTGTTTCGCACTCTTCGTGAACTCGACGATATCCCACTGTGAGATGCGGATGTGCTCGAGGAGACGCCATGGGGTGAAGGGTTGCCCCGCGGGCTTCGCGCCCCGGAGCTCGGGCGGCCAGTCGGCCATCGCGTCCTCGAACGTGACGTGGGCGTGACCACCCTCGAGCAGCTCGATGAGATGGTCCCGGAGCGAGCGGTGGGGATCGGAGCGACGAGGTTTGCGCTTGACCGCCATAGGGGGGGCCCGGTCAGCCGGCGTCGTGCTTGCGCCGCTTGTCCCGGTACAGCGCGCGGTCGGCCCGGTCGAGCAGGCCGGCCACGGAGCCCAGGGTGCTCGCCTTGTGCGTCGCGAAGCCGAGGCTGATCGAGAGCTGATAGGGTCGCGCCGCGCGGCGGTTGAAGTCGCGCACCTGTCGCTTCAGCCGCTCGGCGAGCACCTCGGCGCTTTCGGGCCCCGCGTGGCGCACCAGCACCGCGTATTCGTCGCCGCCGATCCGGGCCACCAGGTCCGAGTCGCGGAACGTCTGCCGCAGAAGGGCGGCGGTGTCGCGCAGCGCGCGATCGCCCACCGCATGGCCGGCGGTGTCGTTCACGCCCTTCAGGTCGTCCAGGTCGGCGAATGCCACGAGCAGCGTTTCATTGCCGCGGCGGGCGAGACGGAGATCCCGGGTCGCGAGCGTCAGGAAGCCCCGCCGGTTGTACAAGCCCGTCAAATCGTCGACGAGGGCGAGGTCCAAAAGCGCGGCGTGGAGCCGGTTCCGCTCGATCGCGAGCCGGAGGGCGTGCGCGAGGACCGGACCGTCGACGTCACTCTTCACGAGGAAGTCCTGCGCCCCGGCGCGCACGGCTTCGAGGCCGTTGCGCTCGTCCTCGGCGTCCGAGAGAAAGAGGAACGGTACCGCAGGCGCCAACGCACGGAGCTCCGTGAAGGTCGTGAAGCCGCGCCGGGCGGAGAGCGACATGGCGAGGAGCACGACGTCGATGCCGCCCCGCGCCAGCCGGCCGACCGACTCCTGCGGTGCCGTGGCTGCGACGCCGAATCGGTCGGGATCGGCGCCGGCCAGGAGGTCTCGCACGCGCCGTGCTTCCTCCTCCTGATCGCTCACCACCAGCACGACGAGCCTGTCGCCGGGCGCCTCCACCTGGCGCCGGCCGGTGGGGTGGCGCCGATCGATGGCCCGGCGTCGCTCGGCCTGGTCGCGCCGCTCCTCGTCGAGCGAGATGACTTCCACACGGCGCGCGCCCAGGCGACGCTCGCTGTCACTACGACGGGGCGGCAGGAGCCGCCGGTCGACCCTATGGTGCTCGCGTGCGACCATGCCGTGCCTTTGTGGCCGGTGCATGGAAGATGGGGGGCGAGCCCCCCGCTACACAATCGACCTTACCGCTTCACGATCTCGCCTGGCCCACGCGCAACATGC
>QHTS01000072.1 GCA_003220905.1 Gemmatimonadota bacterium
AGTTACGGCAATTTCGTCACAGCAGGTGTTGCGGGGGCACCGCGTGCAGTCCGCCCACACCTTGAGCGGGAAGTGCTCGCGCTCGGCGGGCGCGAAGCCGACCTTCAGAAAGAACGCCGGTTTGCGGGTAAGCGCGAGTACCTCGGTCAGGCCGTGCGCGCGCGCCTCGGTGATCAGCGCCGCGAGCAGCGCGCCGCCGACACCCGTCCGCTGCCAATCCTCGCGCACGGCGAGGGCGGCGAGCTCCGCCAGGTCGCGTGAGTACACCTTGAGCGATCCGCACCCGATGACCGCGCCCGTCGGCGCCTCCGCGACGACATACTCCTTGATGTGCCGGCAGAGATCGTAGTTGCTGCGCGGCAACAGGTCGCCCGACGCCACGTACGGGGCCATCAGGATCTCGAGCTGGGGCACGTCGGCGAGAACCGCTCCCCGCAGCGCCATGCCAGAGAGGGAGCAGGGAGCGGGGAGCAGGGAGCGGTACCCGCCGGAGAGAGCCGGAGATTCGGCCCGCGCCGGAGCGTACGGCTCCCTGCTCCCTGCTCCCGGCTCCCCGTAAATCGGCAGTGCGCTCACGCAAGGAGCTCCTCGAGAATCGCTACGCCGCGCTCCAGCTCCTGCACCGCGATCACGAGCGGCGGAAGCAGGCGGATCACCTGCGGCCCCGCCGTGACCACCAGCAGGCCCCGCTCCCGCGCCGCCGCGACGATCGGGGCGGCCGGCTCGGCCAGCTCGAGCCCCCACATGAGCCCCCGCCCCCGCACCTCGCGCACGCGCGGCGCCCCGGCGGCGAGCCGGGCGAGGCGCGCGCTCAGCCACTCGGCCTTGCGGCGAACGTCGGCGAGGAACGCGGGATCGGCGATCGTGCGCACCACCTCGAGGGCCACGCCCGCGACGAGCGGCCCGCCGCCGAACGTGGTGGCATGGTCGCCCGGCTTGAGCGCCGCGGCGACGGCGCTCGTCACGAGCACCGCCCCCATCGGCAGCCCCCCGGCGAGCGGCTTCGCCAGCGTGAGGATGTCGGGCACCACGCCGGCCTGCTCGTAGGCGAACAGCGTCCCCGTGCGACCCAGGCCGCACTGCACTTCGTCGAAAATGACCGCCACGCCGCGGGAGTCGCACAGCTCCCGCACGAATCCCAGCCACTCGGCGTCCAGGGGCCGCACCCCGCCCTCCCCCTGCACCGGCTCGAGGATGACCGCCGCGGTGCGGGACGCCGATACGGCGTGATCTACGTCCGCCCAGTCCTCGCGCGCGACAATGCGGATGCCCGGCACGAGCGGCTCGAACGGCTTGCGATAGTCGGGACGGTCGGTGGCCGCGAGGGTCGCGAACAACCGCCCGTGAAACGAGCCCGAAAACGCGACGATCTCACTCTTGCCCGACCATTTGCGGGCGAATTTGAACGCGGCCTCGTTCGCCTCGGCGCCCGAGTTACAGAAGAAGGCGCGGTCGGCGAATGAACGCGTGACCAGCTCCTCGGCGAGCCGCTCGCCGGCCTCGCTGCGGTAGAGGTTGGAGACGTGGATGAGGCCCGAGCCGAGGGCGCGCTCGACGGCGGCGCGGATGACGGGATGATTGTAGCCGAGCGCGTTCACGCCGATCCCCGCCACGAAGTCGAGATACCGCGTCCCGTCTTCCGCGATCAGCTCGGCGCCTTCCCCTCCGACGAACAGGGGGCCGACGCGGGCGTATACGTCGAGCAGGGCCTGCACGGCCTGCGTTGCCGGCGGGGTCGGCGTGGCCGACGCGCCTGAAGGGAGGGCGGTCACGCCGGCTGGACGGCGGGGGCGAGGATCCGGGTGCCCGCTCGGGCGTCGTCCAGGAGGCGCAGGTCGCCGATGCGAACGGCGCGCGCTCCGGCGCGCAGCGCGGCGGTCGCCGCGCGAAGCTTGGCCGCCATGCCATCGGCCGCCACACCCAGCTCGATGAGGCTCTCGACGTCGCCCGCCTCGAGCGCGGGCCGCACCGCCCCGTCCACCTCCACGCCCGGCACGTCCGACACCAACAGCAGCTCGGCAGCCCGGAGCGCGCCGGCGACCGCCGCCGCCGCGTCGTCCGCGTTCACGTTGAGGGGCGGCCCTTCCACGCCGGAGGCGTCCGGCGCCATGGGGGCGATCACGGGTGTGAGCCCCGCGAGCAGGAAGCTCTCGAGCAGCGCCACGCGCACGTCGGTGATCTCGCCGACGTGCCCCAGCCCCCCCCGGGCCGGTTGGGCGGTGAGCAACCCACCGTCCACGCCCGAGAGCCCGACCGCATCGAGTCCCGCAGCGCGCAACGCCGCCACCACCTGCCGGTTCACGGGACCCCCCATGACCAGCTCGACCACTTCCGCCACTTCCGCGGTCGTGACCCGCCGACCGTCCCGCTTCTCGACCGGCAGCCCGAGCCGGCGCGACAGCGCGGTGACGGCCCGCCCGCCGCCGTGTACCACCACGACGGGGTCGAGCCGCACGAGCGCCCGGGCGCACGCCGCGAGCCACGCGGGGCGATCGAGCTCCTTGCCGCCCAGCTTGACGACCCGAGTGCTCAACACGTGAGCCCCGCCGTCTCGGGCAGACCGAGCATGACATTCATGTTCTGAATCGCCTGCCCCGCGGCGCCCTTCACCAGATTGTCGATCGCGGCGATCACCGTCAGGCGCGGCCGACGAACGTTCGCCACGGCCGCGACGCCGATGGCGACGCGATTGCGATACACGACGTCCTTGAGCGACGGCAGGGCCCCGTGCAGCACCGCCACGCACGGCTCGTTGCCGTACACCGTCTCGTAGATCCCTTCCGCCGTAGCCCGATCGATGGCCCGGGTGAGCGGGACGTGAATCGTCTCGAGAATACCCCGCTTGACGGGCAGCAAATGGGGCGTGAAGACGAGGTCGCCCGTGAATCCACCTTCGCGCGCGAGGGTGGCCTTGAGCTCGGGCAGGTGCCGGTGCTCGTTTCCGGCCGCATAGGCGCGGAAGTCCTCGGCGACTTCACCGAACAGGAGGTCCCGCGCGAGCGTCCGGCCCGCGCCCGTGACGCCTGACGCGGCGTCGATCACCACCTCGCGGGACTGGTCGATCAGCCCCTCCCGAGCGAGCGGGAGGAGGGCGAGCAGCGCCGCGGTGGGATAGCAGCCGGGGTTCGCCACAAGGTCCGCCGTCGCAACCTGGGGGCGGGTGACCTCGGTCAGCCCGTACACCGCGTCGGGGGACAGGCGGAAGTCGGCGGACAGATCCACCGCGCGCTTGCCGAGGCCCCGGGCCTCCTGTACGTAGCGCGCCGATACGCCGTGCGGCAGGGCCGACAACACGATTTCGGCCCGCGCGAGGGGCGCATCCTCGATCCGGACGAGCCCGACGCCGTCGCGCCGCTCGCCTGCGGCCGACTCGGCCGTCGCGAACGCCACCGACGCCCCCGGATGGCCGGCGAGGAGCCGCAGCAGCTCCTGCCCCACGTAGCCGGAACCCCCGAGCACGCCCACGGGCACCGGTGAATTAATATTCATCGTAACGGAAAAATATTCACTCTGGCACGAAGTGCAAGACCTGGGTTAGCCTCCCGCATGTTCGAGCAGCTCGTCCCGACGCTCGCCGCGCTGGCGCTCGTGCCGGCACTCGGCGCGCAGGCTCCAGCGGTCCCTGCGCCCGCCGCACCGCCCCGGCCCTTCTCGCTGGACGACGTGCTCCGCGTACGGGACGTGCGCGAGCCCCAGATCTCACCGGACGGCGCCTGGGTGGCCTACACGGTCTCGAGCTCCGACACAGCCGAGGATCGGAACAAGAGCGCGGTGTGGATGGCGAGCTGGGACGGCACGCGCAACGTGCGCCTCACCACGTCGAAACCGGGCGAGAACACGCCGCGCTGGAGCCCCGACGGGCGGTGGCTCGCGTTCCTCTCGAGCCGGGAGGACGAGCACACCCAGCTCTGGCTGCTCGACCGCCTGGGCGGCGAGGGGCGCAAGGCCACGACCCTGCAGAGCGACGTGGACGACTATGTGTGGGCACCCGACGCCAAGCGGATTGCGCTGGTCGCCGAGGACGCGGACACGGCCAAGCCCAAGACCCCACCTCCGATCGTGATCGACCGGTTCCAGTTCAAGCAGGACGAGGGCGGCTACCTCGGCAAGCAGCGCCGGCACCTGTACGTACTCGACGTGGAGTCGGGGAAGACGACGCCGCTGACGTCGGGGGACTACGACGAGCTCCTGCCCGCCTGGTCGCCCGACGGCAAGTGGATTGCGCTGGTCGCCGAGGACGCGGACACGGCCAAGCCCAAGACCCCACCTCCGATCGTGATCGACCGGTTCCAGTTCAAGCAAGACGAGGGCGGCTACCTCGGCAAGCAGCGCCGGCACCTGTACGTACTCGACGTGGAGTCGGGGAAGACGACGCCGCTGACGTCGGGGGACTACGACGAGCTCCTGCCCGCCTGGTCGCCCGACGGCAAGTCCCTCGCATTCGTGAGCAAGCGGCGTCCCGACTTCGACCGCGATAGCAATTGGGACCTGTACGTGATCGACGCCGCACCGGGGGGAGGAGGGGGCGGGGGGGGCGGGGGGGGCGGGGGGGGCGCCGCGCCGCGGCAGCTCACCACGTTCGAGGGCCCGGACAACGATCCCGACACCGAGAGCCGCCCGGCGTGGAGTCCCGACGGCCGCTCGATCGCGTACCTCCAAGGCGGCCCGCTCAACCTCCTCTACTACGCCGTCCAGAAGCTCGCCGTCGTGCCCGCCGCCGGGGGCGCGCCCCGGATCCTCACCGCGGCGCTCGATCGCAACGTGGCGAGCCCCGTGTGGTCGGCCGACGGGTCGTCCATCACCTTCCTGCTCGAAGACGACCGCGCCGTCGGGCTCGCTCGCGTACCGGCGG
>QHTS01000357.1 GCA_003220905.1 Gemmatimonadota bacterium
TCTCGGCTACGGCAAGTACTGGCGCTCCGACGCCATCATCGGGTTGATGCCGATCGAAGAGGAGCGCGGTCCTAAGCGGCGGACCAACGTCTTCGTGCAGGGGCGCGTGGAGCCGATCATCGCCTCGCGCACCGAGCAGAGCATCCTCGAAGACATGGGCGCGACGGAAGGCGGCTTCCAGGTCCAGGCCTTGCGGGAGGCCGTCACGGAGCTGCTCGCCGCATTCCACGAGTTCTCTCCTGGGTTGCGCCGTGCCCTTCCAGACGACTTCGACGTCGAGCAGTGGGAGCGGCGGCTGGGCGACCTCCTCCGGACCCCGCAGCCCTCGGAGCCCGTCGAGCAGAACGACCTCTTCGAGTGACGAGTCCCCCACCCGGCTCGTCGTGGTTCGGCCACCCCCGCGGCCTGTCCACGCTCTTCTTCACCGAGATGTGGGAGCGGTTCAGCTACTACGGGATGCGGGGGTTCCTGTTCCTGTACATGGTCAAGGCGCTCGGCTTCACCGACAAGCACGCGGGCGCGGTGTACGGCAACTACGTCAGCAGTGTGTGGTTGGTCGCGATCGTCGGTGGCTTCGTCGCCGATCGCTGGCTGGGGCAATATCGCAGCGTGCTCATCGGTGGAGCGATCATCGCGCTCGGCCATTTCACGCTCGCGCTCCACGCCTTGCCATTCTTCCACGCCGGCCTCTGGCTCATCGTCATCGGAACGGGATTGTTGAAGCCCAACGCGTCCACGCTCGTGGGGTCACTGTACGAGCCTGGGGATGGGCGGCGCGACGCCGGGTTCTCGATCTTTTTCATGGGCATCAACGTCGGGGCGGTGGTCGGGCCGCTCGTCGCCGGGAAGATCGCCGAGGGAATCGACTGGCACCTCGGGTTCGCGTGCGCCGGCGTCGGTATGACCCTTGGGCTGGTCCAATACGTCGTCGGTCGCAAGCATCTGCAGCCGGCGATCGCGCGGCTGGCTGGCCCCGCCCGGCCGGTCGCGCCCCTGACATCACCGAAACAGGCGATCGGCTCGAGGCTCCTGGGTCTGGTGATTCGACTGTGGCAGTGGCTTCGGAGCTTCACGCGTGAAGAATGGAAGCGCATCTCGGCGGTGTTCGTGTTCTTCGTGTTCGCGTCGCTGTTCTGGGGCGCGTACGAGCAGGCCGGATCTACGCTGACACTCTTCGCGGACCGCTATGTCCATCTCGAGCTGATCGGGATCAAGCTGTACGCGTCGTGGTTCGTGGCGATCCAGGGCGCGTTCGTGATCCTGCTCTCCCCCATCTTCGCCTGGCTGTGGGTGAAGCTCGGGCCCCGGCAGCCGTCCGCTCCGGCCAAATTCGCACTCGCGCTGATGTTTGTGGGACTTGCCTTCGTGCTGCTGATGCCGGCCGGGGCCGCCGCGCAAGGCGGAGTGAAAGTCAGCCCCCTGTGGCTCGTGGGCGCCTATTTCATCGAGGAGCTCGGGGAGGTGTGCCTGTACCCTGTGGGACTGTCGGTCGTGACAAAGCTCGCGCCAGCGCGGATCGTCGGCCTCATGATGGGCGTGTTCTTCCTATCTAACGCAGTGGGCAACAAGCTGGCCGGCTGGTCGGCGGGGTTCATCAGCACGACGCCCCTGCCCACCCTGTTCGGCGTGACCGCGGCGGTCACGCTGGGCGCAGCGGCGGTCATGTTCGCGCTCATCAAGCCCGTCCAGCGGCTGATGGGCGGGGTGCGGTAGCCGACCCCGGGCTTGCGCCCGGGGTCAGTCGGAGCGCTTCGCCTCCCGTGTTCCCCGGGCTTGCGCCCGGGGTCAGCGAACCCGTCCGCAACCTTTTGACTGCCGGTATGCGATCCCGGTGGTGCTGGTACTGGCGCGCGATGTACTCGTCGACTCGCGCGAGGTCTCGACGGTGCAGCGAGGCGATGAAGAAGCCGCGCGCCCATCGGACAGCACCGGGGATACGTGAATTGGAGCGGAAGGCCGAGATCGTCTTGGCGAGGCGAATGAAGTCGCTCAAGCGAGTGTCCGGGCGAAAGCTCACGAGAACGTGCACATGGTCTGCGAGCACGGCGGTCCTCAGAATGCTCACAGAGGCTCTACGCCCAGCGGACGCGACTGCAATGCTTACGTCGCGGGCCGCTTCAAGATCCAAGCAGCCGACCCGCTTCCAGGTGTGCCACGTGATGTGCGCGTACAGCTGGTAGGCCCGATGGTTCGACACGACCGACCGTGTAGCGTCCTTGCTGACCCCGGGCGCAAGCCCGGGGATTCGGAGACAAGAGGGGCCACCTTTTGACTGACCCGGGCGAAAGCCCGGGGATTCAGAGACAAGAGAGCCCGCTTCTAACTGACCCCGGGCGCAAGCCCGGGGATCACCGAACGTGGGGCGACCGCATGGCCCCACCATATC
>QHTS01000358.1 GCA_003220905.1 Gemmatimonadota bacterium
GCTCCGGGCTCTGGAGATCGGGCGGCCGGGCTGGGTGGTCGGAGCGTCCCTGGCGGACGACCGGCTGACCAGCGACAGCCCGGAGGATCTGCGCGTGGCCCTGCGGACGCCCACGCCCGAGCGCGTCTTCCAGATCAAGCGGGCCCTGCTCGCGGGGGTCTCGGTGGACGAGGTCGCGCAGGCGTCGGGGATCGATCCCTGGTTCCTCTTTCAGATGGAAGAGCTGCTCGAGGCGGAGCGGCGGTTCGCCGCGCTCCCCGCCGGGGAGACCGGCGCCGCCGAGCTGCGCCGCATGAAGCGCATGGGCTTCTCGGACTGGCAGCTCGGGATGCTGCGCGGGATCCCCGAGGAGGCGGTTCGCGAGGCGCGCTGGCGGCTCGGCGTGCACCCCGCCTACAAGACCGTGGACACGTGCGCCGGCGAGTTCCCGTCGGCGACCCCGTACCTCTACAGCTCGTATGACGCCGAGAACGAATCGGAGCCCATCGGCGCCCAGGGCATCGTGATCCTCGGCAGCGGGCCGAACCGGATCGGGCAGGGGGTGGAGTTCGACTATTGCTGCGTGCGCGCGGGGCTCGCGTTCCGTGAGCTCGGCTTCAAGACGGTGATGATCAACTCGAATCCCGAGACGGTGTCGACCGACTTCGACATCTCGGACAAGCTGTACTTCGAACCGCTCACCCTCGAGGATGTGCTCGAGATCGTGCGCTGGGAGCGGCCCAAGGGCGTCGTGGTCCAGCTCGGCGGGCAGACGCCGCTGCGCTTGACCAAACCGCTCGAGGCGGCGGGGGTCCCGATCCTCGGCACCGCGCCCGACTCGATCGACATCGCTGAGGATCGCGGGCGCTTCGAAGCGCTGGCGGACCGCCTCGGGGTGACGCAGCCGGCGAACGGGACGGCGCGCTCCGTCGAGGAAGCCGTGAAGGTAGCCGAGCGGATCGGCTTCCCGGTGCTGGTGCGGCCCTCGTATGTGCTGGGGGGGCGCGCCATGGAGATCGTGTATGATCGGGGCTCGCTGCGCGACTACTTCGAGAAGGCGGCGCGCGTCGCGCCCGAGCATCCGGTGCTGATCGACCGCTTCCTCGAGGACGCGTTCGAGGGCGACGTGGACGCCCTGGCCGACGGAACGCGGTGCGTCATCGGCGGCGTGATGCAGCATATCGAGGACGCCGGGGTCCATTCGGGGGACTCCGCCTGCGTGTTGCCGCCCTACCTGATCGGGGATCGGCAGGTCGACGAGATGCGCCGCTACACCAAAGCGTTCGCCGAGGCGCTCGGTGTGGTCGGCTTGATCAACGTGCAGTACGCCATCAAGGACGGCGTGGTCTACGTGCTGGAGGTCAACCCGCGGGGGTCCCGGACCGTCCCGTTCGTGAGCAAGGCCACGGGGGTGTCTCTGGCCAAGCTTGCGGCAGCGGTGATGACCGGACACACCCTGGACGAATTGGGCGTTCCCGATGACCTTCCGCTCCCCGGGGTGGCGGTGAAGGAGGCGGTCTTCCCCTTCACGAAGCTACCCGGCGTCGATACCATCCTGGGCCCGGAGATGCGCTCCACCGGCGAGGTGATGGGGCTGGCGGACAGCTTCGGGATGGCCTTTGCCAAGGCGCAGATCGCCGCCGACGGCAGCCTGCCGCTCGCCGGGGGGATCTTCGTGACGGTGAACGACTCGGACAAACCGACCGTGCTGCCGATCGCGCGGCGGTTCCACGAGCTGGGGTTTCGTCTGACGGCCACCGAGGGCACGGCGCGGTACCTGCGGGCCCGCGGCGTGCCGGCCGAGCGAGTGGCCAAGGTGCACGAAGGGCGGCCGAACGCGATCGATCTGATCGTGTCGGGTGACGTCCAACTGCTGATCAACACGCCCCTGGGGAAGTTCACGCAGGCGGACGATTACGCGATTCGGCGCGCGGCGCTGATGCACCGCGTGCCGTACACGACGACGATGTCGGCCGCGAGCGCCGCCTGCGATGCGATCATCGCTCTGCGCAGCCGAACCGGCAGCGTGAGGAGTCTCCAAGAATGGCACGAAAGAACGACCGTGGAAAACCGGCCGCCGGGACTCGCAAAGGAAGCCGTCCGGGCCTAGCGAAGGCACCGGCCAAGGCGGCGGGGAAGGCGGGCAAAGCTCCTGCCAAGCCGTCGGCCGCGGCCGCGCCGCCCGCTCCGAAGGTCAAGTTCCGCGGGCGGGTGCTCGAGAGCGAGCCTCTGGCCCGCCACACCACATATCGGATCGGCGGCCCGGCGCGCTACCTCGTCATGCCCGCCGACACCGATGACGTCGCCAAGGCGCTTGAGTTCGCGCATGACCGCGGGCTGCCGTGGGTGGCGCTCGGCCTCGGCTCGAACGTGCTCGTCAAGGACGGCGGGTTTCCGGGCGTCGCGGTCCGCATCGGGAAGGGTCTCGACCGGTTCGAGATGAAGGGCGCGACCGCGATCGTCGGAGCCGGTCTGCCGACGCCGCTGCTCGCCCGCCGCACGGCGGAGGCGGGCTTCGCGGGCGTGGAGCGCTTCATCGGAATCCCGGGGACGGTAGGCGGCGGCGTGTACATGAATGCGGGCGCGCACGGGGCCGAGTTCGCGGAAGTGCTCACGGAAGCCTCCGTGATGGACGCCAAGGGGAAGATCCGACAGGTGCCGCGCAAGCAGATCTCGTTCAAGTACCGCTCGTCGAACCTCGGCAACGTGATCGTGCTGGAGGCGAAGCTTGCGCTGATCGAGGAGCCGCCGGCCAAGCTCAAGGAGTTGCAGGCGCGCCTGCTGCGGTGGCGAAAAGCCGGAACGCCGTTCGACCAGCCGTGCGCTGGCTCGGTCTTCAAGAATCCGGGCGGTCCGCGTACCGCCGGGGCCTTGATCGACGAATGCGGGTTGAAGGGCTTTACCATCGGCGGCGCCCAGGTGTCACCGCTGCACGCGAACTACATCGTCAACACCGGCAACGCGACGGCGAGTGATGTGCTCAAGCTCATCGAGCACGTGCGGAAGACGGTCGCCAAGAAGACCAGTGTCGAGCTGGAGCTCGAGGTCAAGGTGATCGGGGTCTAGATGGCGGAGTTCTTCGTCCACGAATCGAGCTATGTCGACGACGGAGCGCAGGTCGGCCGGGGCACGAAGATTTGGCACTTCTGCCACGTCATGCCCGGCGCGGTCATCGGCGAGCGCTGCAACCTGGGCCAGAACGTGGTGGTGATGCCCGGCACGCGGATCGGCAACAACGTCAAGATCCAGAACAACGTCTCGATCTACGAGGGCGTGACCCTGGAGGACGACGTGTTCTGCGGGCCGTCGTGCGTGTTCACCAACGTGCTGAACCCCCGAAGCCACGTGTCGCGCAAGCACGAGTACCGGCCCACGCGCGTGAAGCGGGGCAGCTCCATCGGCGCCAACGCCACGATCCTGTGCGGCGTTACGCTCGGCGAGTACGCGTTCATCGGCGCGGGGGCGGTCGTGACATCCGACGTCCCGGCGTACGCGCTGATGGTGGGCGTCCCGGCGCGCCGCGTGGGATGGATGTGCCAGTGCGGCGAACGGCTGTCGATCGGCGCCGGAAAGGCCGCCTGCGCGGTGTGCGGCACGACCTATGAGGAGGCGAGCGGCGCCCTGCGGCCGTTGGCCCAGCCCCGCCACGTCGGATGACGTATCACGCTTCCGGATGCTGACACCGTGAATGTTCCGCTGCTGGACCTCGTGGCGCAGTACCGGGCGATCAAGGACGACGTCCTGCCCGCCATCCAGGAGGTCATCGAGTCGCAGCAGTTCGTGATGGGTCCGGCGGTGCCGCGGCTCGAGGCCGCCGTGGCCCAGCTGGCCGGCGCCACGCACGGCATTGCGTGCGCGAGCGGCACCGACGCGCTGCTCCTGCCCCTCAAGGCGCTCGATCTCGAGTCCGGGGACGAGGTCATCACCACGTCGTTCACGTTCTTCGCCACGGCCGGGACGATTCACAACGCGGGCGGCACGCCGGTGTTCGTGGATATCGAGCCGGGCACGTTCAATATCGATCCGGCGGCGGTGGAAGTGGCCATCACGCCACGGACCCGCGCCATCATGCCGGTCCACCTCTACGGGCAGATGGCGGCCATGGAGCGCCTCCGCGCCGTGGCGCGCGCCCGCGGTCTCCCCATCATCGAGGACGCGGCGCAGGCGATCGGCGCGCGCCGCATGATCGAGGGGCAGTGGCGTATGGCAGGTGAGCTCGGGTGGGCCACCGGGTTCTCCTTCTTTCCGAGCAAGAACCTGGGCGCGTGGGGCGACGGCGGGATGATGGTGACGTCGGACGACGCCCTCGCCGAGCGGCTCCGGAGGCTGCGGCTCCACGGCGGCGCGAAGCAGTACCACCACGACGAGGTGGGCACCAACTCGCGGCTCGACTCGCTCCAGGCGGCCGTCCTGCTCGCGAAGCTGCCGCACCTGGCGTCGTGGTCCGCGAAGCGACGGGAGCACGCGGCGTATTACACGCGCGGGCTTGCCGATCTCCCGGCGGTCCGGCCGCCGGTGGTGGACCCCGCGAACGAGCACATCTTTCATCAGTACACGCTGCGCGTCGAGCGCCGGAACGAGCTGCAGGCGCGCCTCAAGAGCCAGGGCATCGGGAGCGCGATCTATTATCCCGTCCCGCTGCACCTGCAGCCCTGCTTCAGCCATCTGGGCTACCGGCCGGGCCGCCTGCCGGCGTCGGAGCGGGCGTCCGGCGAGGTGCTGTCGCTCCCCGTGTATCCGGAGCTGACGCGCGGGCAGCTCGACTGCGTGATCGAGACCATCCGTGGATTCTACCGGTGAGTCGGCTCAGGCTCGGCGTGATCGGCGCCGGGGCGTGGGGCCGGAACCATGTCCGCACGGCCGCGGGTCTGGCGGAGGCCGAGCTGGCGGCGGTGTGCGACACCGACGCCCAGGTGCGCGAGCGCCTGGTGCGACAGTACCCGACCGCGTACGTCACGGCCGACGTCGCCGACCTGCTCGGCCGGGTGGACGCGGTGGTGATCGCGTCGCCGGCGGCCACGCACACGCGGTTCGCGCTGCAGTGCGTCGAGGCTGGAAAGCCCTGTCTCGTCGAAAAGCCGTTCGCCTTGAGCATGCGCGATGCGGAGGCCGTGGCGCGGGTAGCCGCCGAACGCCGCGTGCCGGTGCTGGCGGGCCACCTGCTGATCTTCCACCCGGCGGTGGAGCGGTTGCGGGCGCTGGTGCAGGGGGGAGAGCTCGGCCGGATCTATTATCTGTATGGTCTCCGCGTCAACTTGGGGCAGGTGCGCGCCGATGAAAACGCACTGTGGAGCTTCGGGCCGCACGACGTCTCGGTGGCACTGTACTTGCTCGGGGAGGCCCCGGTGCGAGTAGCGGCGCACGGGAAGAGCTACCTGCAGCCGAAAGTCGAGGACGTCGTGTTCCTGACCATGGAGTTTGGGAGCGGCGTGCTCGCGCACGTGCAGCTATCCTGGCTGGACCCACACAAGGAACGGAAACTCACCGTGGTAGGGGCGACAAAAATGGTCGTGTTCGACGATATGGAGGCGCGCGAGAAGCTCCGTATCTACGACAAGGGCGTGGAACGGCCGCCCGACTACGGGTCGTACGGCGAGGCGCTGTCCGTCCGGGAGGGCGACATCTTCATCCCCAAGATTCCCAACGTGGAGCCGCTCGCCGCGGAGGTGAGTCACTTCATCCGCGTGGCCCGGGGCACGGAGTCGCCTCGTGCGAGCGCGGAGGATGGCGTGCGGGTGGTCCGCGTGCTGGAGGCGGCCACACGCTCGTTGACCACGGGCGGGGCGCCGGTCCAGTTATGAGCGCCGCCGCCCAGTCCCCCGCCGATGTCCTGGTGGCGAAGGCGCAGGACCGCTCCGCGCTGATCGGAATCGTCGGGCTGGGCTACGTGGGTCTGCCCCTCGCGATGGAGTTCGCGCGCGCCGGCTTCCGCGTGCTCGGGTTCGACGTGAGCAAGGCGGTCGTGGACGGCCTGACCCAGGGGCGCTCCCATGTCCAGGACGTCCCGAGCGCGGAGGTGGCCCGCTGCAACGAGGCGGGCAAGTTCACCGCGACGACGGACCTGGCGCGGCTGCGCGAGCCCGACGTGGTGTCGATCTGCGTGCCCACGCCGCTCTCGAAGACGAAGGACCCCGACGTGAGCTACGTGCTGGCGGCGACGACCGCGGTGAAGCAGACGCTGCGGCGCGGGCAGCTCGTCGTGCTCGAGTCCACGACCTATCCGGGCACCACGCGCGAGCTGATGCTGCCGGCGCTCGAGGAAACGGGACTGAGGGTGGGGGAGGACTTCTTCCTCGCGTTCTCCCCGGAGCGGGTGGACCCGGGCAACCCGAAGTGGAACACGCACAACACGCCCAAGGTGGTGGGTGGCATAACGGCGGCCTGTCGGCGCGTCGCGATGGCGATCTACGAGCCGGCGATCGAGCGCCTCGTGGCGGTGTCCTCCACCGAGGCCGCCGAGCTGGTCAAGATTCTCGAAAACACGTTTCGCAGCGTGAACATCGGGCTCGTGAACGAGATGGCGATCGTGTGCGACAAGCTCGGTGTCGACGTCTGGGAGGTCATCGAGGCCGCGGCGACAAAGCCCTTCGGCTTCATGAAATTCACGCCGGGCCCCGGCGTCGGGGGGCACTGTATCCCGCTCGATCCGCATTATCTCGCGTGGAAGATGCGGACACTCAACTATCGTACGCGATTCATCGAGCTGGCAGGCGAGATCAACGCCGAGATGCCCGAATACTGGGTCGCGCGCGTGGTCGACCGCCTCAACGAGCAGGGGCGGGCCGCGCGCGGCAGCAGGGTGCTGGTGATGGGCGTCGCCTACAAGCAGGACATCGGTGACATCCGCGAGAGTCCAGCACTCGACGTGATCCGCTTATTGCAGCGGCGCGGCGCGGCGGTCTCCTATCACGATCCGCACGTCCGGAAGCTCAAGGATGAGGCCATCGATCTCGCGTCCCTCCCACTCACGCCCGAGACGCTCGCCTCCGCGGATTGTGTGGTCATCGTCACCGATCACACCGACGTCGACTACGCCCTCGTGGAGCGGTGCGGGCGACTCATCGTGGATACGCGGAACGCCCTCGCGAAGGCCCGGCGCCGGAGCCAAGAGCGGTGAAGGTCGCGGTCGTCGGCACCGGGTACGTGGGGCTCGTCGTGGGGGCGTGCCTCGCGGAAACGGGCAACGATGTCGTCTGCGCGGACGTGGACGCGGCGAAGATCGACGGTTTGCGGCAGAACCGCCTGCCGATCTACGAGCCGGGGTTGCAGCCGCTGGTGGAGCGCAACCAACGCGGCGGCCGGCTGCGCTTCACGACCGACGTCGGCGGCGCCGTGGAGCGCTCCGACGTCATCTTTATCGCCGTGGGCACCCCCCCCGACGAGGACGGCTCCGCCGACCTGCAGCACGTGCTCGACGTGGCGCGCACGATCGGCCAGCGGATGCGCGCTCCCAAGATCGTGATCACGAAGAGCACGGTGCCGGTGGGGACGGCGGAGAAGGTCCGGGCCGAGATCGCCAAGTACACGGACAGCACGTTCCACGTCTGCTCGAATCCGGAGTTCCTGAAGGAAGGAGCCGCCGTCGAGGACTTCATGAAGCCCGACCGCGTCGTGGTGGGCGTCGACTCGCCCGATGCGGCGCAGGTGCTCGGAGAGCTGTACGCGCCGTTCGTGCGCACCGGCAACCCGATCATCTTCATG
>QHTS01000073.1 GCA_003220905.1 Gemmatimonadota bacterium
CTGGTGCAACTCCTCGGCGAGCAGATTGCGCATGTGCCAGTGGCTGTCGTTCACGAGCACCCTCGTGGCCCCCGCGGCGAGCGCGCCTTCGACGGCGGCGTTCGCCTCCGCCGTCATGAGGCGGCGGAACCGCCCGTACTCGGCGGCGAACGCCGGCGTGGTGGGGTCCGTCTGGGACTCGTGGACGACCCCGGCGATCCCTTCCATGTCGACGGAGATGTAGACGCGCATCGGGTCAAAGCTATCTCTCGCCATTACTTTATATTGCAAAGTACTTGACAACGGCTCGGCGACGTGCCATTGTGTAGGTCATGGTCGCTCCTCGGCCGCTGCACGACCGCGCGCTCGACAACCTCCGCTTCATCCGACAGACGATGGAGCGCGCCGGATCGTTCACCGCGGTGCCGGGCTGGGGCCAGGTGGCGGTCGGGGCCACCGCGCTCGCGGCGGCGCTCCTCGCGGCGCGCCAGCCCACGCCCGAGCTGTGGCTCGCCACCTGGCTGGGCGCAGCGATCGTGGCGCTCGCGATCGGCGGGTCGGCGATGGTCCGGAAGGCGTACGCCGTGAACGATCCCATCCTGTCCGGGCCGGGACGACGGTTCGGCCTGAGCTTCCTGCCGCCCATGGTCGTGGGCGGCCTGCTGACCGTGGCGCTGTACCGCGCCGGCCTGTGGCACGCGCTGCCCGGCACCTGGCTGCTGTTGTACGGGACCGGATTCGTGACGGGGGGCGCGTTCTCGGTCCGGATCGTCCCGGTGATGGGGATCTGCTTCATGCTCGCCGGCGCCGTGGCGCTGTTCGGGCCGGCGGCGTGGGGAAACTGGGTCATGGCAGCGGGGTTCGGCGGCCTGCACATCGGGTTCGGCATGATCATTGCCCGGAGGTACGGTGGCTAAGCAGAGCGCGGCGAGAAGGACCGAAGCGGTCGAGCACGGGCTCAAGAGCGAGCGGGGCGGCGGGGGCGGATCGCGTGCCGCCGAGCTCGACCGGCTGATCCACGAGCGGGTACGCCTCGGCATCGTGAGCGCGCTCGCCGTGAACGATTCGTTGAGCTTCAACCAGCTCAAGGCCCTGCTCAAGACCACGGACGGCAACTTGAGCGTACACGCGCGCCGGCTCGAGGAAGCGCAGTACATCGCGTGCACCAAGTCGTTCGAGGGGCGGATTCCGAAGACCGAGTATCGCCTCACCGCCGCCGGGCGGCGCGCGCTGGAGCGCTACCTGGATCACATGGAAGCGCTGATTCACGCCACCCGTCAGGGGTGAGGCATTTTTTTTTGAGGACAGACTTTATGCCGCAAAGCTCTTCTCTCCACGTCGCGATCGTGATGGACGGCAACGGGCGCTGGGCCCGGCGCCGGGGCCGGCCTCGGGTTGCCGGCCATCGCGCCGGCGCCGAGGCCGTGCGCCGCACGGTCGAGGCCGCCCCGGACTCGAGGGTCGCCGCGCTCACGCTGTATGCCTTCTCGGCCGACAACTGGAAGCGCCCGCCAGGAGAAGTCGCCGCGCTGATGCGCCTCCTCGCCCGCTACCTCCGCACCGAGACGCCGCGACTCGTGGAGAACGGCGTGCGGCTCGAGCTGATCGGGCGTCGTGATCGCCTGCCCGTGCCGCTGGTCGCCGCAATCGACGCCGCGGAGCGCGCGACGGCCCCAGGCGCGCGCCTCCATCTGCGACTCGCCGTCGACTACTCCTCGCGCTGGGCGATCGACGCGGGGGTCATCCTGCCGGACGTGGATCTCCTGATCCGCACGGGCGGAGAGCAGCGACTGTCGGACTTCCTGCTGTGGGAGTGCGCGTACGCGGAGCTGTATTTCACCGACACGATGTGGCCCGACTTCGGCGCGGCGCAGCTCGCCGCCGCCGTCGCCGAGTTTCACGCGCGGGAGCGCCGCTTCGGCGGGCTGCCGGAAGCGGCGGCGGGATGAGCGCCGTCAGCGGCAAGACGCGGCTCGGCCTCCAGATTCTCGGCGCGAGCGCGGCGCTCGGGATCGCGGGCGACGCGCTGTTGCGCGCCGTGCCCTGGGGGCTCAATGCCCTTCTCTGCACCACCGGGCTCGTCGCGGCGGCGGCGTGGCTGGTGCGTCGCCACCGCGTGGCGGTCGGCCCAGAAGCCCCCTGGCTCGCGGCTGCGGCCCTGCTCATCGGCTCGAACTTCGTCGCGCGCGACTCGGGCACCCTCCAGGCATTCGACACGATCGGCCTCGTCATCCTCCTCGCGGTCGCCTTCCTGAGCATCCAGGGGGTGGGGCTGCGCGGTCGCCAGGCCTGGCACTACGTGCGCGCCGGCTGCGACGCCGCCGTGAGCGCGTGGATCGGTGTGTTCCCGCTGCTCAGCCGTGACGTGACCTGGAGCGAGCTGCCCCCCGGGCGGCTGAGGGAGGTGCGCGCCGTCGCGCTCGGTGGCACGTTGGCGTTCCCGTTGCTCGTCGTCTTCGGCGGCTTGTTCAGCTCGGCGGACGCAGTGTTTCACGACGTCGTCGCCGACCTGTTCGCGATCGACTTCGGCGCCGTGCTGGGGCACATCGCGCTGTTCGGGATCTTCGCGGGCCTCACCGCGGGGTATCTGCGGGGCGCGCTGCTCCGCGCGGCTCCACCGCACCCGCTGACAGAGGGCGACTCGACGCTGTCGCTCGGCATCATTCCGGTCGCGACGGCGCTCGGCCTCGTCGATCTGCTGTTCCTCATCTTCGTCGTCATCCAGCTGCGCTACTTGTTCGGAGGTGTGGAGTTGATCGCCGCCGCGACGGGCCTCACGTACGCGGAGTACGCGCGGCGGGGCTTCTTCGAGCTCGTGACCGCCAGCGGGCTGGTCCTCCCCCTGTTGGTCGGTGCGGATTGGGTCGTACGGAACGAGTCGCGCGAGCACCAGCGGACGTTCCGGCAGCTCGCCGTCGTGCTGCTCCTCCTCCTCGCCGTCGTCATGGCCTCCGCCCTCGAGCGGATGCGGCTCTACGTCGGCGCATACGGCCTGTCGGAGACCCGGGTCTACTCGACGGCCTTCATGCTGTATCTCGCAGGCGTCTTCGCCTGGTTCGCGTGGACCACCCTGCGCGGGCAGCGGCGGCGTTTCGCCTTCGGGGCGCTGGTCCAGGGGTTCGCGGTGCTCGGTGGCCTGCACCTCGTCAATCCCGATGCCTTCATCGTGCGTACCAACCTCGCGCGTCCTCCCGCCGAACGCCCGTTCGACGGCTGGTATGCCGCCTCGCTCAGCGCCGACGCCGTGCCGGTCTTGCTCGACGCGCTGCCGCGAATCGACGGCCGCGCGCGTTGCTCCGTGGCCGAACGGCTGCTCGATCGTCTCCGAGAGCTCGAGCGCGACGACTGGCGCAACTGGAACGTCGCGCGCGCCCGCGCGCGCCGCCTGTTGCGCGACCAGGGGGCCCGTCTGCAGGCGGGCGCCTGCCGAAGGCCAAGTCGTGATCATCGAGTTCGCGGCTGAAGCCGCGGACCCCACCCGCGCGCGAAGCAGGCTACCTTAGAGACATGGGTCTGCAGATCGTGCAGGTGGACGCGTTCGCGAGCCGCCCGTTCAGCGGCAACCCCGCCGCCGTGTGTCTCCTGCCGGCCCCGCAGGACGAGCGCTGGATGCAGGACGTGGCGCGCGAGATGAACCTCGCCGAGACGGCGTTCCTCCATCCCGAAAACGAGGGCTACCGGCTCCGCTGGTTCACCCCCACCGTCGAGGTCGCGCTGTGCGGTCACGCCACCCTCGCGAGCGCGCACGTGCTGTGGGAGGAGAGCCGCCTCCCGGCTGGCCGCCAGGCTCGATTCCACACCCAGAGCGGCCTCCTCACGGCCGATCGCCGCGGCGACTGGATCGAGCTCGACTTCCCCGCCACTCCACCGGCGTCGGCACCCGCGCCGCCCGGCCTCGCGGCCGCGCTCCGCGTCGGGACCCGCTGGGTGGGCCGATCCAAGTTCGACTACCTCGTCGAGCTCGATTCCGAAGACGCGGTGCGCGGCCTCAAGCCGGATTTGGCGGCGCTCGAGCGGGTGGACGCTCGCGGGATCATCGTCACGAGCCGAGCCACGACGCCGGGCTTCGACTTCGTGTCGCGCTTCTTCGCGCCCCAGAGCGGCGTGCTGGAGGACCCCGTCACAGGCTCCGCCCACTGCGCGCTGACGCCGTTCTGGAGCGAGCGCCTCCATCGGACGGAGATGACCGCGTATCAGGCCTCGCACCGCGGCGGCGTGATCCGCGTGCGGCTCGCCGGCCACCGCGTCATGCTCGCCGGGCAGGCCGTGACCGTGCTGCGGGGAGAGCTGCTGTCATGAAGCCGGTGACCTTCCCCTGCAGCGGCTCGGTCGCCGAGGCCCGGGCGCGGATCGAGGCCGCCATCGACGGCCGGCCGTGGAACGCGGCTGGACTGGACGGCTGGATCCGCGGCGACGGCGTCGTCCTCTACTATCGCGACGCAGCCAAGTACCGGGCGATTTTCCGGCCCACCTTCATCGGGCGATTCCGCGAGCGCGACGGCAAGACGGTGCTGGACGGCCGCTTCCGGATGACGTTGTTCGCCCGCGCACTGCTGCCGATCTGGCTCGCGCCGGCGATCGTCTGCCTCGTGGTCGCGCTCGTCCCCACGCAGCTCCAGCCGCAGTCGCCGGGCTTCCGGATCGCCCTCGCACTGCTGGGCGGCGTGCTCGCTCTGATGGCGTTCGGCCGCTTCGCACTCGAGTGGTGGGGCCGGCCGGGAGACGTGGACGCGATCTCGCAGGCGATCCGCGCGGCCGCGCAGCCACACTAGTGCCGTTCCAACTTGATGAGACGAAATACGCGCCGGGCTGCGACGTGAATCGTCGTACGCAAACGCCTCACGGGACGCGGCGGAGATAGTTGGAACGGCACTAGCCAGATCGGGCCGGAGGATTCTATGCTTCGGCCCATGACCGCCACTCCTCCTCCACAGACGACCTCGCCCCCCCGCGCGAGCCGCCTCGCGGGCTACCTGCTCGCGCTCGCCGCCGGCGCCACTTGGGGAACCACCGGCCCGCTCTCGACGGGGCTGTACGCGCTCATGCCCGCCACCAGCATCGGGTTCTGGCGCGTCCTCCTGGGCACCGTCTGCCTCGCGCTGTGGGGCCTCGCGTTCCGCCGGGAGTTGTTCCGCGTGGATCGGACGGGCTGGCTGCTCGTGGGGCTGGGCGGCGGAGCACTGGTCGCCCTGTTCGAGGTCGCCTATCAGTTCGCGATCGCGGGCGCGGGCGTAGCTGGCGCCGCCGCGATGCTGTACACGGCGCCCGTCATCGTCGCCGTACTCGCCCGCTTGATCCTGAAGGAGGCGCTCACCCCCGTCCGGTTGCTGCTCTCGCTGTTGGTCATGGCGGGTGTCGCGCTCACCGTCACCGGGGGCAGCAACGCCGGAGCCGAGGCGGCCCGACTCGGCCTCGGGGCGGGCATCGCCGGCGGACTGCTCTCCGCCGTGAGCTATGCATTGACGACCCTCATGGCCCGTTTCGCCGTGCCGCGCTACGGCGCCGTCCCCGTGCTGTTCCTCGAGGCGATCGGCGGCGTGGTGATCCTGGGCATCGTGCTCACGCTGGCAGGTCGCGCGCCGACGCCACCGCCGTCGCTCGCCGCATGGCGCGGCCTCGTCGCCCTCACGGCCGGATCGGTGCTCGCGGCCAACCTGTTCTTCTTCTCCGCGGTGAAGCGCATCGAAGCGGCGCCCGCGGCAGTCGCCGCCACGATCGAACCGGTGGTGGGCACCGTACTCGCGTTGCTCTTGTTCCACCAGCACCTGTCCCTCCTGGGCTGGCTCGGGCTGACGATGGTGGTCGCCGGGGTGGCCGGAGGGTACCTCCAGGAAGCCAGGCACACCTCCCCCCAGCCTTGAGGAGATGTCGATGCTCGGATTCGTCGTCGCGCTCGTCGCGCTGCAGCAGGTCCCCGTCCCCGCTCCGACCGGACAAGGTCTGCCGCCCCAGGTGAGTGACACCTCGCCCTTCCGGCGGCTCGGGCTCCCGACGCCCACGCTGATCCGCGAGGGCTCAGGCACTCCGGGACCGCGTTACTGGCAGCAGCGCGCCGACTACACGATCCGGGCCACGCTCGACACCGCGACGCA
>QHTS01000359.1 GCA_003220905.1 Gemmatimonadota bacterium
TTCGGGGCGATCATCGCGACATCCACGGCGGCCGGGGGCACGATTTCCCCGAAATGCACGTTGAACCCGTGCGCGAAGAGGAGCGTCTTCCCGCGCTGCAGGGCCGACGCGATGCCGGCCTCGTACACCACGCGCGCCTCCTGGTCGGGGACGAGCATCATGATGACGTCGGCCGCGCGCGCCGCCTCGGCCACCGGGCGGACGTCCAGCTTCTCCGCTCGCGCCCGCTCCCACGACGGCCCGCCGGGGCGCAACCCCACGATCACCCGCGCACCGACCCCCGAATCCCGCAGGTTGAGCGCGTGCGCGTGGCCCTGGCTGCCGTATCCGATCACGGCGACCACGCGGTTGTGCAGCCGGGCGGGATCGGCGTCGGTATCGTAGAAAATGCGCGTTTCCGTCGAGCTCATCGTTTCGCCTCCGTAGTGGAATCGTCATTCGCGAGGACCATCACCGAGCGCACACCGATCATCTTGTGAAACTGCTGCGCCACCCGATCGGCGGTCACCGCGTCGGCCTTCAGCACGAACGTCAGCCGCGACTCGCCGGCGGTGCCGCTCGGGTGCAGCGCGAGCCCCTCGATCGGGACATTGCGGCGCCGCAGCACGCCGAACGCGCGGTTCAACGTCACCAGCGCGTCGTCGAGCAGCACGGCGACCGTGTGCGCGGCGGGGGACGGGGAGGGGGAGGGGGAGGGAGGGGCCACGCCGCTCAATCGCCCGCCGCGCCGGCCGGCGCCGCCTCGATCGGCTCCGAGAGCGAGCCCCCGGGCGGAATCATCGGGTACACGTTGGCTTCCTGCTCGATCATGAATTCGACCAGCGCCGGCCCGGGCTGGGCATTCGCGCGCGCGACCACCTCGGCCAGCTCGCTCGCCTCTTTCACCCGGTAGCCGGGGATGCTGTACGCCTCGGCCAGCTTCACGTAGTCGGGGCTCCAGATCGGCGTGCACGAGTAGCGCTTCTCATGGAAGAACTGCTGCCATTGCCGCACCATCCCGAGGTAGCCGTTGTTGAACACCGCCATCTTCACGGGTAGCCCTTCCTGCACCATCGTCGCCATCTCGGCCATGTTCATCTGGAAGCCGCCGTCGCCCGAGATGGCCCAGACGGTGCCGTTCGGACGCGCGAGGTGAACGCCCATGGCGGCCGGCACCGCGAACCCCATGGCGCCGAGGCCCCCCGACGTGATATGCGTGTTGGGGCGCTGGTAGGGATACAGCTTCGCGACCCACATCTGGTGCTGGCCCACGTCCGTCACGATGGTGCAGTCGCCGTGGCTCGCCTCGTAGATGGACGCGAGGATCGCCTCGGGCGACAGGTCGCCGCGATACGACTCGGCTCGGGTGCGCACGAAGCCGTGGATGTGCTCGACCCAGCGCTCGCACCGGCGGGGCTCCACGGCCGCCACGAGGCGGCGCGTGATGTCGCGCGCGTCGCCGACGATGCCGACGGCGACGGGTACGTTCTTCCCGATCTCCGCGCGGTCCAGGTCGATGTGGACGATGCGGGCCTGCGGTGCGAAACTGGCCGTGTTGCCCGTGACCCGGTCGTCGAATCGCAAGCCAATGCCGATGATGACGTCAGCGTTCTGAATCGCACGGTTCACGTGCACCTCGCCGTGCATGCCGGGCATGCCGAGGTGGAGCGGGTGGCCGTCCGGGAAGGCGCTGATGCCCAGGAGCGTCGTGATCACGGGAATCCCGGTCTTCTCCGCCAGTGCCCGCACCTCGGCGTACGCTTGCGCGAGGATCACGCCGTGCCCGACCATGAGGAGCGGTCGCTCCGCGCCGGCGATGAGTCGCGCCGCCTTGCGAACGCCGTCCTCGAGCCCCCCGCTAGCGCCCGGGGTTAGGGGACGCGACTGACCCCGGGCGCGAGCCCGGGGAGCACCGTACTCGATCTTCTGGTTCTGCACGTCCTTGGGGACGTCGATCAACACCGGCCCCGGCCGCCCCTCCAGCGCGACGGCCATGGCTTCGGCGACGACCTCCGCCAGCTCGGTCACGTCCTGGACCAGATAGTTCTGCTTCGTGATCGGCAGGGTGATGCCGATGATGTCGGTTTCCTGGAACGCGTCGCGCCCGATCATGGGGCGGGACACCTGACCGGTGATCGCCACGACGGGGGAGTTGTCCATATGCGCCGCGGCGAGCCCCGTCACGAGGTTCGTGGCCCCGGGCCCGGATGTGGCGACGCACACCCCGACGCGCCCGCTCGCCCGGGCGTAGCCGTCGGCCGCATGGGCCGCCGCCTGCTCGTGCCGCACCAGGATGTGCCGCAGCCGAGGGTGGTCCGGCAACGCGTGATAGAACGGCATGATGGCGCCGCCGGGATAGCCGAAAATCACTTCGACCCCGGCGTCGACGAGCGCGCGGCACAGGATCTCCGCCCCCGAAAGCATCTCGCTCATCGGCTCACACTCCCCAGAAGTAGCTGGCATTGAGCGACTGGTCCTCCAGCTGGTCCGCGTGGCTCACCTTGTTCAGGGCGTGCACCAGGGCGCGGGCGCTCGCCTCGACGATGTCGGTCGACGCGCCGTGCCCGCTCAGCGATTTCCCGTCGATCCGCGCCTGCACCAGCACCTGCCCCAGGCTGTCGCGCCCCGGGGTGACCGATTGCACGGTGAGGTTCAAGACCTCCACCTGGCGCTCGACGACCTTCGCGATCGCCGCGAACGTCGCGGCGATCGGCCCGTTCCCGACCGCCGTCGCGCCCCGCTCCCCGCCATTCCAGGGACCCGCGAGCCGCGCCTCCGCCGTCGCCGACACCGTCCCGCACGTCACCTGCAGATGCGCGAGCCGGTAGGCCTCGGGCGCGTCGTGGAACCGGCCGTGCAACAGCGCGAGGAGGTCCTCGTCCAGGATCTCGCGCTTCTTGTCCGCCAGCGTCGTGAACTCGTCGTACAGCTTTCGCAGCGTGGCGTCGTCCACTTCGTAGCCGAGCTCGCGGTAGCGCCGCTCCAGCGCGTGTCGCCCCGAGTGCTTGCCCAGCACCAGGCTCGAGC